>DAOWNY010000179.1 GCA_030642325.1 Deltaproteobacteria bacterium | reverse complement strand
GCAAAAGATTTGTGTTGTAGTGATACTTCATTGTTGATGTCTCAGCTTGAAGAAGTCGTTAAGTTGCCGGAGGCCTATGTTTCTTCTATTCCGGATTCTGGCTCCTGAATTCTGGCTCTTGGCTCCTGGCTTCTGGCTTCTGAGTAATTACAATAATTAATGATGCAGACTTTAACAGGTATTATGCTGATGCAGAAAAAATTATCAAAATGCTGCAGGGACTCCGCAACTCACTCAAATAAATTCGGCAGTCAAAAGTGCACAGAAAAGAACAAAAAACTGTCAACTGTCAACTGTCAACTATCAACTAAAAAAGGTTTCTCCCTCATCGAGGTCCTGGTTGCCCTGTCCCTTATGGCCTTTCTTGCCGTTTATCTGGTCGGCAAGACTACAGCGGTAGTCTCTGAAGACAGGTTTTATAAGACCTGCTATATGATGGAAAAGATTAAAGAAGCGATCATCGGCAGGCCGGGACTGTATTGCAACGGTACGCCGCAGTTTACCGGATATGTGACCGATATGGGCAACCTGCCGAACCTTTGCCATACTGAAATTGGCGAAGGAGGGTTAACCTGTCACTGGGTTACCAGCGCCGATTCCGGAAGGATCGAGGCCAATGGTCTTGCCGAAGCCCTGCTTGAAGGGCATGTACCCCAGCCGCTAGTCCTCTGGATAAAAATGGAGGCCGTGCCGGATTGGGATTGGAAATATCACGAGGATTATCAACTCTGGGCCGGCTGGAAGGGTCCCTATATTGATCCCTCTCCGTCAGATGTTCTGAGAGATGCCTGGGGAAACGAATTTTTGTTTGTCATCGGTGAAGTGGTGGGACACGAAGGAAAGACTTACCGCTGCAAAAAGACCTATCCTTCTACTCTTGACCAACTGGGGAGGCCGGGAACTGCCGGCGGAGATGAATATTGGGAAAAAATCAATGAAAAGGAGATGAATTTCCGAATCTGGCAGGATCTCGGAACCGCAAAAAATCCGGACGGCACCGAGGTAGAGTACATACGGGAAAGCCTTAAGACCAAACAGGAAATATTTTACGGTGATTCCTGCCTGACCGTAATCAGCCTCGGGAAAAACGGCCGGCCCGGCGGCGAAGGCCTGGACAAGGATATTTCCATTGTCATCGAACCCACGGAGTATCTGGGCGAGGTAGCCGGAAATGCAGGGATGGATCGAGAGGGAAATTTACCGACACATACACGTAAGGTTTGCCTTTACTTCCCCAATTACACGGAATTCGGGTGGGATATCAAAGAACTTTGTATCAATCCTATTGAGGATAATTCTATAGAGCTTCTCTATGAGGATCCGGAAAACGAAGGGGCTGTTTACACCGGAATTGATTTTAGGTTCGGCAAGAGCAAGTTCGTTATCAGTAATTGTAGTAGTTGGGAATGTGAGGGAACGGACGGTAACTGTGATTGCATTGAATGGGAAGGGGGGGGGGACTGCATTGAATGGGAGTGCCATAATCCGGGTGCTACCTTCAACCTTCCCAACGATTGCCGGTGCACTGAATGGTTCGTACTTGACCTGATTTGCCTGACTGCGGTATGTGGCAATGATCACTCAGGCGGGAACTGGAATTGTGGCTGCTCGGAACATGAGCAAGGAGAATGCGAGTCATGGGAATGCGACCATCCATTGGATGATTTCTATTGTGAATGCACTAAAAGCGTATCAGTCGAAGACACCCCCACCAATAACGAGAAGACCGACATTCCCATAGGGATTAGAAGCCTGATAGCTGATGACCGGGCCTGCTATATAATCTCTGTTTCGCCGGGGGGAAACTGGGTGGGAACGGTGCGTTCGGAATAAATGCAAATACCGAAATGACAAATGTAAAAATAAAACAGAAGGACTATGGTAGCGGTTCATAGGGATCAGGAAACGACTTAACATTTTATTTTTTAATTTTCCATTTTGATATTTGATATCAGAGGAGCCATGGATACTCGAAACAAAAACAGGGTAAAAATCACTTTTTCTTTTTCACACCTGCTCACCCGCAAAGGTTTTACCCTGCTGGAACTGCTTACCTGTCTGATCGTTCTCGCTGTTTTTATAACAATTGTGGCTGCGAATACCGGGAGGTTTGGCGAAGACTTAAAGATAGCGGCGGCCTTAAAAGATATGAAGACGATTCAGGCCGCCATAGTGAACAAGCTTTACCCGGATTTCGGGTATATCCCTTGCGGTGCAGGAGATGGCGATACCGATGAAAGAAAAAGGATTGAGGCATTATTTATCCCTGCCTATCTGTTTTTGGAGCGAGGAGAAATCCGGGATATGATTCCCGGGGTGGAGGAATGCATGAAGGAAGGATATATAGGTGAGTGGGACAAATATGCAAGTAAAGGATGGCAGGGACCTTACCTGGCATCTGCCAATTCATTGTTTGATGCTACCTACTTTGATAAGACCGGTTTTCCAAAAACCGATGACGGCAATGTCTGGTTACCCACCCTGCAGACCCCCTGGGCGGAAAGTTGTGAAGAAATGGCCCGGGAGGCAGAGGCAGAGGGTGATCTAAACCTGGCAAAAAAATACCGGAAGGGGAAATATTACCAGATATTTTATCCTCAACTGACCCTTGCCGGTTTTACATCAACATACGGTTGGAATTTTAATTTTGAGTGGAAACCCACTTTATGCCAGATTCCCCGCTCGGGGGCCTGTATTGTTTGCCGGGGATCTGATTGTCTGCCCCCGGAAAAGCCGGGTATTGATGTGGCAACCTTCCTGGGTTGCGAGGCGGCAATCAGGGAGGAGGCGGTTTCGACATGTAAACCCGGTTGTAAATCAGTTGGGGAACTGAAAGCATGTGTAAAAGAAATATATGAGAATGAGTATCCCGGCTGTTACCAGGACGGGGAGGCAGTTCCCTGGGAGAAAAGACTTGGCATTACTGTGCCCGAAAATAAATATTACATGGATATCGGCGACGATATCGTGATGTCTTTGTCCGGCATGGTGATAAGAAGCCCGATGGAAAAATGAGCAGGCGGGCGGATGTTTTGAATGCAAATATCAGAGGAGCCATGGATACTAAAAATAAAGGCAAAATAAACCATATCTGCGCATCTGCGCATCTCCGCCTCCACCCGCACGGTTTCACTCTTGTCGAGATGCTGGTTACTCTTTCCATTATCGTCCTGATGGGCATGGTGGCGGGAACAACCTATTATAAGAATTATCAGGCGGAAATTGCCTATCGGTCTACCCTTGATATAATGGATACGATCAAAAAAGCCATTTTGGGAAGCAACATTCCGCATAACCGGGGAGTTCACATCTCGGGGTATGTGGCGGATATGGGGGGATTACCTTCTTTAAACAACGATAGCCAGCCGGAAAGTCTCTGGAAAAAGGCCGACGGCATTGAGAAAAGCGTTTATCATGAAGAAGCGAGAATACGGACCGGCTGGAACGGACCTTATATCAGTTATCCGGAAACCGGTTTTCTCACCGATGGATGGGGAATGGTTTTGATTTTTCAGAAAGATTCTCCCGGAAGAGGAGATATGACAATAATAAGTTATGGAGAAGACGGAAGAGAAAGAGGATCATACCTGGATAAGGATATTAAGATGGTTATCAAAAAGGAACATTACATGGCGCCCATCGGCTTTTGTTTTAAGGGGACAAGTACTCACTCATCCGAGTTTGAAATCAACTATCCTGACCCGGAAAACGGGTCTCTCAAAAAATCGGAGAAGATCGAACTAAGCGCCGACAGCAGTTTTATTTCTAATGCCGATCAGCTATTCCCGGTCGGTCTTCGAAGCGTTACTGCCTGGATAACGAGGGGAGATGGGGAAGAAGATCCGGTGATTATTGTCTTTACCGTTCATTCCGGCATGAACTATCTGGGAGAAATTGAGTGAGCAGTTATAAAATTTATGGCCTTGATCATCATTTCGGCCGGGCGGTCTATTTTTTACTTGTCATTGCGAAAAGCGAGGAAAGAGTGACGCGGCAATCTTTGTGCTTTTGACGGGATTGCTTTGCTTCGCAATGACAGTAGCGACCGAAAGATGATCAAGGCCAAATTTATATTCAGCATCGATAAATGAAAATTATTAACAATCCCCGCTCGGAGGATATGGCTTTAAGCAGGGAAATACCCGGGAGGTTAATTTTATGAAGAAAGCAATATTTGTTTTTTTATTAATATTACTTATGTTAAG
>DAOWNY010000114.1 GCA_030642325.1 Deltaproteobacteria bacterium | reverse complement strand
TCACAGATTGATAAGGGGGATAAAAAATCCGCCTCCGGACCAGAGGCCGTTATTTCGCTGGAGTCTAAGGTCGAAGAGCCGGAATTTGTTGAACCGGCAAAGAAAGTAGAAAAGTCGCCATTAGAAATAGCGTTGGAGACTACCATGATCGGACTCATTGATTTCCATGAAGAAAAACTTTCCAATGTGCTCAAGGCTATCTCCGGCATGACCGGCGTGAATTTTATGGTCAAAAAGAAAGAAAAAGGGAAAGAGGGCAAGGTGGAAAGGGGGGATGAGGAGATTGAGCATGATATGTTGGAAACGAAAATTACCATATTTTTTAAGGATATCAGTCTCGAATCCGCAATTAAGATACTCTGTGAACAGTACATGCTTTCATTCAGCATAAAAGACGATTATGTCCTCATTATGAGACAGTGCGATATTCCCCGGATAGATTATATATGCGGCAATAGGCCTGGGTCGGAAGGGACAATCAAGAGGCTTGAATTTAAGGGGTTATTTCTTGAGGATGCCCTGATGGCATTTTCAAAAAAGACCGGCCGGAATGTAATATGCAAGAAAAATATTTCCTATATCCCAATATGGATTGCAATCAAGGATGTTCCGGTTATAACCGCCATAGAAACCATCTGCAAAAAGTACAATCTCTGGTACAAGGAAAATAAGGAAAAAGGTTACATTTGCTTAATAAATGTGGAGGATTTTAGCGATGAGATGGGGGTCGATTATCAGATAAAAACCCGGATATTTAATCTCAAATATGCCTCGGCCCCCCAGCTGGCGGATTCAATCGCCTGTGTGATGGGAAGCCGCGTTGAATATGAGCTGCCGAGAAATTTAAGAAGCTACGAACATATTAAATTCCCTGACGTAACGGATGAAGAAGGTCACATAGAAGAGTCCAAGGCCGAGGCAGAAATCACGGAACAAATTGAGATACCTGAATTCGAGGAAGCTCTTACTTCCGATAAAATTGAGCAGTTGCTTGCAAAAAGGATGGGATTCCGGATAACCGCCAAGGACATTCGCTGGATCAACAAGGAGGTAGGATTTGCCATTATTACCATATTTTTGCGCAATAACTCGATTATTGCCAGTTCAACCGATGAAAGGCTCTTAGAAGAGATCGAAAAGATAATCAGGAAAACCGATACCCCAACATCACAGGTTTTGATTGAATGTAGAATCCTTAGCGTAAATTTGACTGATAATTTTACTTCCTTTTTTCAGATCACAAATTTTGAATACAGACGAAAGGGCGGGGAATCATATGGCGAGAAAACCCAGATTTTTAACGTGCCTTACTTCGGCGCCGCCGGTTCCCAGGTATTATATAATTTTGTTGATGATAAGTGGAAGTTTGATGCCGAAATGAAACTTCTCAAGGATGAAGGGGTAATGAACATCACATCGACTCCGATGATCATTGCCGCCCAGAATACAGAGGCGGTTATAGAATCCGGAATGGAAAATTTTCCTTTTTTTAAGGATATGGATGTAGTCAGACCGGTGGTGGAGGAAAATAATATAATACCCGGATACGCTATACCGACTTACGATAGAGTTGCCATGGTAGGAACGACTTTGAAAATCACCCCCCAGATAAATGAAGATAAGAGCGTAACCTTAAAAATTTATATCGAAAGATCAGGTGTGAAAAAAGCAGCGGCGGAAATCAGATATCCCGTGTTTTCAGATCAGGGAACAGTAACCGATTTACTAACCGAATATGTGGACGTTAAAGAAAGGGAGTCTATCAATACTATTATAATCGTTCCTGAAAATAACACGTTGGCCCTTGGCGGGTTGGTAAAGGAAGAAGAAAGTGTCGAGGAAAGTAAAGTCCCTTTCCTTGGCGATTTACCTCTGATTGGATTTTTTTTCAAAGAACTGAGAGAGATAAAGCAGAGGACGGAAACGGTATTTTTGTTGACTCCCCATATTATTATGTCCCCGGGGGAGGCAGGGGGAGTGACTAAAAAAATTATTGAGGGTATGGAACATCCCATCATTAAGGAAGGGAAAAAAAAACTATTAGAATTTGATGAAAAGTGAAAAAAGCCGAGAAAAACGAAAAACTGACTATTTTAACATGACAAAATGATAAACGAAAAGGAGATAATTTTGGACCTATCGGAACTGTTGATGCTAACGGTTGAAAAAGGGGCAACGGATTTGCATCTTACCGTAAACAGTCCGCCGATGCTCAGGATTCATGGAGAATTGGTTTCTGTTGATGTCGGGAAATTGAATCAGGATGATACAAAAAACCTGGCGACGGGGATACTTACCGACAAACAGAAGAATGTGCTTAAGCGAGAACAGTCAATTGATCTTGCTTACGGTTTAAACGGCGGGGAATATGCCGGCCGCTTCCGGGTAAATGTATTTTATCAACAGGGTTGTGTGGCGGCGGCTTTCAGGAAACTTGCTGACGAAATTCCCACCCTTGGCGAATTAAATCTCTCTGCCGCCCTTTATGATCTCTGTAATATCCAGGATGGCCTTGTTCTTATTACAGGGCCGACCGGAAGCGGAAAGTCAACCACCCTTGCCTCCTTAATAGACAGAATAAATGAAAACAGACCATGTCATATCATAACCATTGAGGATCCGGTTGAGTATGTACATAACCACAAAAAGGCGCTTGTTAATCAAAGAGATCTCCAACTAGATGTGACATCCTTTGCTGATGGGCTTCGTTCCGCCCTGAGGGAAGATCCTGATGTTATCCTGGTTGGAGAAATGCGTGATCTTGACACAATGCGCACCGCCATTATGGCTGCAGAAACCGGGCATTTAGTCTTTTCAACGCTTCATACCCGGGATGCGACTTCCACCATAGCGCGTATAGTTGGGGTTTTCCCCACTGACGAACAGGAGCAGATAGCCCACCAGCTTTCCATGACATTAAAGTCAGTGGTTTCTCAAAGACTGCTTCGATGCAAAGACGGAGAAGGGCGTGTCCCTAGTGCAGAAATAATGATAGTCACACCGGGGATAAGTAATATGATCAGGTTGCACAAGATGGAACAGGTACGTTCGGTTATTGAAACCGGGGCAAGCCAGGGAATGCAAAGCATGGAACATTCCATTGTGCGGTTATACAAGGAAGGCAGAATCGACAGAGAAACAGTACTCAAGAATGCCAGAGACATCAAATACGTAGAACGGTTGTTGAAGTGATAAAGGTTTCAGGTTGCAAGTCTGAGGCCGCAACCTTCAGCAAGCACAAGGCTTATAATCTTGGAGGGAGATCCATGATTGACAGACAGAGTATGAACATTGCAAGTCCGGTATCAGGGGGTAAAAGAAAGTTATTGGGACAGGCCCTTATTAATAGAGGGGTTATCAATGGACCAAAGTTGGATGAAGCCCTTATGCACCAAAAAAGATCAAAAGAGATGCTGGGAGATGCCCTGGTCAGGCTGGGGTATGCAGCATTCGAGGATGTAGCCATGGCGATGGCTGAAACATACGGCCTGAGGTACATTGACATCGAGGCTTCAGATGTCCGTCCTGAAGCCGTAAAACGCATCCCACCCGCCCTGGCAAAACGCTACAATGTTGCTCCCATGAAGATTGAGAACAGCATTCTGCATATTGCCTGCGACATGCCGCTTCCTCCTCAGGTATTGGGAAACCTGCGAAGCTTAACCGGTATGCAGCTGACCATATACCTTGCCACGACAAATAGAATCAAAAGTATTCTTAAGGAGATATATGAAAAAGAGGAGGTATCTGTTGATCTGTCTGAGGATGCGGCTATTATTAAGCTTGTGGATGGGCTTATTGAAAAGGCAGTCCGGGAAAGGGCCTCGGATATTCACTTTGAAACCGGAAGAAACACTCTCCGGGTCCGGTTTCGGGTGGACGGACTGATGCGGGAGGTAGAAACCCATCCGATTAATATCGCTCCCCCTCTAATTTCAAGAATTAAAGTCATTTCAAACCTGAACATTGCTGAAAAAAGATCTCCCCAGGACGGGGCTTTTACCTTCAAAAACGGAGGTAAATCCGTTGATATAAGGGTTTCAATATTACCTAATATATACGGAGAAAAGTCGGTTTTAAGGCTTCTTACTTCCGAGAGCAGAAGAACTACTTTTGAGTCCCTCGGAATGGAGAAAGACATCAGGGATCTCTTTGAATCCCTCCTTAAAAGACCCCATGGAATTATTCTTCTGGCAAGCCCCACCGGTTCCGGGAAATCAACCACTCTCTATTCCGCACTCCTGGCCGTAAGATCAGAAGCAATAAATATTACCACAGTCGAAGATCCTGTTGAATATAAAGTGGAAGGAGTCACCCAGGTTCAGGTGGATCAGGCCATGAAGGTAACATTTCCGGCCGCCCTTAGATCTATTCTGCGCCAGGACCCCGACATTATAATGATCGGGGAGATAAGGGACAAAGAAACCGCTGACATTGCCCTTCAGTCCGCCCTTACCGGCCATCTGGTCCTGGCCACTATACATACCAATGATGCTCCAAGCGCTCTTACCAGGCTGGTAGATATGGGATGCGAACCCTTTTTGGTAAGTTCCACCGTATGCGGGGTTATGGCTCAGAGGCTGGTCAGAGTTAACTGTCCACACTGCAAAGTTTCTTTTGAGCCAACGGTTGATGAACTCAAAAGGTTTGGCATATCGTCGCTTCCCAAAGGAGCCGAGTGGTTTAGGGGAATTGGGTGCCGGCATTGCCATAATAGCGGTTACCGAGATCGAATCGCCATGTTTGAACTTTTCAAAGTAAACCGGGAAGTCCAGCAGGAGGTCATCAGGAATGTCTCGGCCGAAAGGATTCGGGAAGTGGCTATTGAGGGTGGAATGAGGACGCTTTTTGCCGATGGCCTTCTCAAGGTCAATAAAGGGATCACATCTCCCGAAGAAGTCATGCGGGTAACCTTGCTGCAATAATTATCAATTATCATCGAGAAACGATATGCCACTTTTTAAGTATACTACCATAGATGCCGGTGGAAACGAGGTTGAAGAGACCATCGAGGCCGATGATAGGGATGCGGCCACTCAAGCACTGAGAGCCCGCAGAAGAATTGTAATTTCCCTGAGTGAGCCTTTGATTAGCGGAGAAAAGGAAGAAGCGGATTCTTACGAGCTTTCTCTCCTCGATTATCTGAGTTCTATTAACACAAATGACCTGGCTATGTTTTTTCGCCAGTTGGCTTCGCTGATCAATTCCGGGGTAACCCTGGTAAATTCTCTTTATGTCCTGGAGGAACAGGAAAAAAAAAGGAGGATGCGTAAAATGATCGGGCGCATTCGTCTGGATATCCAGGGTGGTTCCTCCCTGACCGAGGCATTAAAAAGGTATCCCAAGGCTTTTGACTCACTGATAACCGGCATGATCGATGCCGGTGAATCCAGTGGCACATTAGGTGTGATGCTTGACAGGATCGCCACCCACATCGAAGATAGAGCGGCCTTTAAAAACCAAATGATCACCGGTTCTATTTATCCGGCTATTTTGCTTATTGCCGTTATTGTAGTGGTCTCTTTTTTGGTGGGATTTGTGATACCAAAAATTGCGCCGCTTCTTAAAATAAGAGCTCAGAGACTTCCCTGGAATACCGAACTTCTCATCAACGTTGCCAACTGGTTTAAAATTTACTGGATATATCTTTTTGGCGGTATGGGTGCCGCCTTCACCCTGATATTTTTTTTATATCAATGGAACAGCACCTTAAGATACTGGATAGATCGCTTAAAGATAAAACTGCCGGTAGTAGGACCGGTTATTCACTATTCCGTTGTTGTTCAATTTACAAAAAATCTTTCCATTCTCATCGGAAGCGGCGTGAGTATACTGGAATCTATCCGTATAGTACGGGGTATTATCAAAAATAGGGCCGCCTGCCGGGTGATTGATACCATGGAAACGCATATACTGAGAGGAGAGAGTCTTTCCTCCCCCGTCAAAGCAGCCGGTCATATCTTTCCGCCCATGGTCGCCAGCATGGTGTCT
>DAOWNY010000070.1 GCA_030642325.1 Deltaproteobacteria bacterium | reverse complement strand
TTTTTATCTCGCTTTCATGCATGGCTTCCAGGGCATTTTTTATAATATTGATAAAGCTCATGGAAAGATCGCTGTATACTGCCTTTATATGAGGAAGGGATTCATCAAATTGACGGATCTTTTCCACTTCATGCTTGTAAAACATATCTCCAGCGAGAAAGCTAAGCTCTTCTTTTATCAATTTATTTAAGTCTATCCATTGAGGTAGCTTTGTCTGCTCATGCCTGCTTTTATAAGTCATATTCCTGACGATTTCCGATAAACTACCAATATCCTCGACAATCAATCCCATTTCCCGAATAATCTTATCATATTCCTCCTTCTTGCGGGATAACCGGTCGCAAATTTCCTCGCCGGAGCGGTGGATCAGATCCCGCCTCTTTTTTTTCACCCACCTTTGCATATACTCCGATCGATTTAAAATTCTGGTCAAGGGTGAACTCATATTGTGAGTGATTCCATGGATCAGCATTCCAAGGCCTGCAAGTTTTTCCCGATCAATCAACTCCTGTTGCATTAAAATCACCTTTTGTCTAAGTTCCTCTTCCCTGATGGCGATCCCCATTTGAGTCAATAAGCCGTTCACTCTCGTTTTATCTTTTTTGGTTAACTTATCTCGATTGATTATGACCACCACCCCAACTACCCTCTCCTCGTATCTCACGGGAGCCGCCATGATATGGGACAAGTCAGCCATTTTAGCTAATCCGGGGGACGATTCTTTCGGCAGTTTGTTTCCGAAAAGATCCTCCAGTAATGAAAGAACACCTTCCGATCCCTTTGAAAAAACAACTTCTTTTTCCTCAATCAACTCTGTCAGCTTACTTCCCTTTGGCAATAATACTTCATCCCCTTCAATTCTTAACCCGAAACTCCTTTCCAGATATTCTCTAAACTTTTTCGTGATATTACCAAGTTGATGCCCCAGCCAGTCATTACTTTGGCTCAATTGAAAAAAAAAGAAATGATCATAGCCATAGAGAGATTTAATCTCTGCCGATATTGTCTCAAAGATTACTTCTAAGCCTTCGCCGTTTCCAATCAACCCATTTATTTTCCGGAATAATTCAAGTTCTTTCACCTGCGCTTTCCCCTCAAATTCCCATCTTCCTGGTCTTCTTCCGGTTCTTTCAAGATTAGTTTTGCAACTTTTGGCATGGTAATCAGATAGATAATTGTTCACGGTTCTCAGTTTATCGTTCACGGTTTTTTTAATAAAATGAATTTTATAACGATGCAAGCATGTTTGATATCGACTCAAATTTTGGAATTAGTTGCTTTAAATTGCTCAAAGCCGCTGAATCTTCAAAAAAAGCACCCATAATCTCCTTTTTCCTTCTGTCTTAATGAACGGTAACGGTTAACTCTGTGGAACTGCTAACCGTGAACGGATACCCGGATAGTTCTTGTAAATCCATAAAAGCGGTCAGCGCACTTTTCCTCTGAGGCAAAAAGCAGAGGGTTGGGAATACAATAAGGAGGGAAATCTTCGACAGTTACATATTGATAAGGTCATTACATGGAAAAAAGATTGTTGGCCATCTCCACCTTCTCCCCTAACTCCGGGAGCCATTGTTCAATTAATTCGACCTTAAGGTCAAATCTTTTCCAGCTGGCCTCCTCAATCATGGGAATTGAATTGTCTCCCCCCGTACCTGCCCCCATCCCCCGGCATATTACGTCCGCTATATGCACTATTGAAGTGAGATCCTGATCTATTTTGCTATGGCTGGGGTCATGGTGAAACCTGATGGTATCAACCAGGTTTGCGGGGAGCCTCCATCTCTTTCCCAAATATTGCCCCACCAGGGCATGATTGGATCCCAGCACTTCTTCTTCTGCCTCGAAAAGCAGGATATTTTTTTCATAAGCCATCTTCAGGGCTTCAAAAAAATCCTCCTTAAAAAACTGAGCAAAAATATTCTTTCCCAGATCATGTAACAGTCCCGCAACAAAAGCTTCGTCGGGCTGATCAATCCCGACTTTTTCTCCCAAAAATTTGGCGATCGTCCCGCATCCGACGGAGTGCTGCCAGAATTTCATTGGATCAAAGAGTTCCAGATCCCCGTCCTTGGGAAAGGTCCCGATGATGGAAAGCGAAACCATAATATTACGAACAGTGTTAAATCCCAAAATAATGACCGCCTGGGAGATCGTTTTTATCTTTCCCGAAAAACCGTAGAAGGCAGAATTCACTATGCGCAATATTTTCGAGGTAATGGATTGGTCTTCTTCGATTACCTTGGTAAGATCGGCAAGCAAGGTATCAGGATCTTCCAGGAGTTTATTGGTTCTTATAAGCACATCGGGCAAGGTTGGTAGATCGCTGATATCATAAACCTTTTTTTTAATCTCTTCCCTGGTCATTTCATCTCCACGCTTAATAAATATTTAAAAAACACTTCCCTCAATTGAGACATGAGGGGGTTTTTTGAAACCCTTTGAAATTTAGCGCTCAATTCCCCTTCAATCGCATCTTTAATCTTTTCAATCTCTTCAGGATCCAAAGCAGGGGGGGGATTCTCATCTTCCCCTTCAATGCCGACCATCGGAATCCCCAATCTGGAAATGTGCCTTAAAAGTGAATCGGTTAAGGCGGCCCCTTTCTTCACCAACAATATTTCTCCATCTCGATAGATATCTTCGGCCAGGACCATACCCTCTTCTAAATCCTCTGCCTTCAGTCTTCTCATTAAAGATCTCCTCTCAACCGGTAATTGGGTATTTCAAAAAAATTCCGGTCTTTTTTTGCTTCCCCCTGTCATTGACTCCGGAAAAACCGACACTTAAAAAAACTGCGGCAAAATTCCAACTCCCAGCGTCAAAATATATGATTAATCATTATTTCAGATGCCGCAATAACCTCCATCAATCATCTTGCACGGCGATCCACAGTTAAACCGATACACGAATCTGGTTTTTAATCATTTTCATTTCATACAATTTGTGAATTGTAGTGATTGTAGATTTTTTAAGTTCAGCCCCTTTGACCAGCAGAAGTCTGCCGTCGTTTACGCGCAGATTTTCCTCCAAAACCATACCCTCTTTCAGCATTTCAATGGCGATGAGTAAAATCAGTTCCCCACCCGATTTTTTCTCCTTGTCGGCGTTTGTGTATTCTTCAATTTTTTTCATCAATTTTGAAACAACTTCAATATCGTACTTCTGATGGACGCCTTGCAGAACAATCATTTTAGCAATCTGCTTAATCATCTCTTCCGGTTCGGCAATGATCATATTTTTGACTACTTTGCTGCCCAACTGTCTTCTTGCTTTCTCAATAATTTGATTCATCCCTTTTGGCCAGCCATGCAATACTTGACAATAACCTCCCACTGTCCCGATGATCCGCGATTCCAAGGGAATTTTATCTCCCTTAAGACTGCCGGGAAACCCGCTGCCATCGTAACATTCGTGGTGACTAAGAATTATTTCGCCAACCCTGTTCAACCTCTCCACCCCCTCCAGGGATATAGAAGCGATCGCCGGGTGCTGGGCAAACATCTCTAATTCCACCGCACTCATACTATCCATATCTTTTGAAAAAATATTTTCGTGCAGTCCCATCAGACCTATATCATGAATCATTCCCGCCATTTCGACCTGATCAATTGCTTCTTTATCGAGTTTACATTCCTTGGCAATTTCCCGGCTGAGTTCCGCCACATGACCCATGTACTTTCCCAGGACGGGATTTATGGTCTCTACCAATGAAGCCAGGAGCCGAATTGTACCCATAAAACTCTTTTCCAGTCTTTGATTGGCCCCTTGAAGCTCCCTATGCTTTTGTTCGATTTCCAGGGTTCTTTTCTCCACCAGTCCTTCCAGATTTCTGTTCAGATCATTCAAGTCCTCGTTCTGTTTTCCGGTCAGTTCCAGGAGTCTCCGATTTTCCAGGACCAGTTCATACTGTTTTAAGGACTGTTGAACCTGAAGTCGCAAGTCACCGTCATCCCAGGGCTTGACCAGGTACCGGTGAATTTCCCCCTTGTTTACGGCATCAACGATGGCATCCATATCCGAATAACCGGTCAACAAAAATCTGATGGCATCAGGAAAGATCTTCTTAGCCTCTTCCAAAAATTGGGCACCATTCATCCCCGGCATCCGTTGATCGGAAATAATTAATGAATAGGGTTTTTCAGAATTATTGAGCACTTCAATACCTGCTTGGCCGCTTAAAGCCGTCTGAATATGATAACCGTCCTTGCGAAAAAGACGCTTTAAAGAATTCAAAATACTCTCTTCGTCATCCACAATAAGGAGACGATGAGCCTGGTCAGTCGTTCCCATCTCTCTTCTCCTCAATAGAAGTCATGATGACCCCCTTTCCCCTGTTATGATCATTAAATGGTAAACATTCGATACTTAAAGTCCGGTTGCGATAGGTGTATGAATTTAAAGTTGTTGCCCGGTTTAAGTCCATTGCTTCCTTTATCAGCCGGTGAATGCTTTCGGGAAATAATTCATGAATGTCTAATGTTAATAAAGTTCGGTTTCCATCTCCATAGATCTTTTCTGCTGTTTTATTTATGAAAGCAACCATGCCGTCATCACCAATTCCCAGGACGGCAATGGGAAGTTTTTCTAAAATTTCATAGGCAAGTTGCAATGCCTGATTCTGAAGAAGCAGTTCCTGGGTCCGCTTTGCTACTTTATGTTCCAGTTTTTGATTAAGTCCTTCCAATGCTTCGTTTTTTTCTTTTATCTTCACATAAAGCTTCTTATTTTCTTGAAAAAGGTCATGGTGCTCAAGGGAATGCCGGATGGTAACCTTCAGATCCTCATCATTCCAGGGCTTTAAAATAAACTTATAAATGTTTCCCTCATTGATCGCCGCGGTAATGCTGTCCACCTCAGTATAGCCGCTCAAAATGATACGGATGACATCGGGGAACCTCTCTTTAACCCGGGAGAGAAACTCCACTCCGCTCATCTCCGACATCCTGTGATCCGACACGACCAAATCCACCGGTCTTTCTTCCAGTATTTTCAGACCTTCGTTTCCACTGTTGACAGTAATTAAATTATAATCCTCCCTCCTTAACAGTCTTTTTAATGCATTGATTATGCTTTGCTCATCATCAACACACAGGATGGTATGCTTATTCATCATAACTCCTTTTTTGTGTCGAGGGGTAATGCTTATCCATTATTTCTTCCAGGGAAGACACCTCCTCTTCTGAAATAAAATAAGCACCTGCCTTATCGTTTTCTTCTTCCATGATTTCCGGACATCTTGTCTCCAGATTTTTAAGGAGGTAATTTTGACACTCAGCCTTATTTATCAGTGCCCTTGTTCCTTTTAAAATCTCAAAAAATTCGAGGGCCTGCCGCAGTGTGATTTTCAACTCCTGTTCGTTCCAAGGTTTGGTTAGAAACCGATAGACCGCCCCTTCATTAATTGCCCCAATGGCAGCATTGGTGCTTGCCTGGCCGGTTAAGATGATTCTGATGACTTGGGGGTATTTCTCTTTGACCAATTTTAAAAATTCTATCCCATTCATTTCGGGCATCCGATAGTCGGAGATGACCAGATCAATGGTTTCGCTATTCAATAATTCAAGCCCCTCCATCGCATTTATTGCAGTTCTAAGCACATACCCCTCGTTTCTAAGGAACCGGCAAAGAAAATTTAAGATATTTTGCCATCATCAACCATTAAAATTTTATGTCTGACCATTCAATTTTCCTCGATCTTTCCTGCATACTAAACGATTTTTCCAGTAACCGTTCGCTGGGGCAGGAATCAGGGATAAATTTCATCATGGATAAAACTTGTTTGTCCGTGCCGCCCACTTAAAAAAACTCCAATCAATCATCATTTTTCACATTTAAAAAAATTATTTTACTCTGGAGATCGTATTAAAGTTTTGCACCATGGAAACACTTTTCAAGGCCTTCTGAGATCCGTGAACGGTTACTATTTTTAAAACTACAGGATACTCTCGGTAAATCCATTTAAGGCTTCCAAAAGATCACCGCTAGTAATTTTTTTCAACTTCCCCCTTAAACGGATAAGAGCACGGCTGTGAATTTGAGAGACTCTCGATTCGGTAATATCCATCACCTTACCAATCTCCTTCATGGTCAGCTCATCGAAATAATAGAGTGAAATCACCAATCGTTCCTGGGAAGGCAGCTCATCTATAAATGCGGCAAGCTTGTTTCTAACTTCATGAATATTTAATAGAATAAGCGGATTTTTCTTGTCGGAACTGGATAAATGAGTTAGCAACGCCCTCCGCTTGTTCCGGGAAAGATTGCCGGACAAATCTTCCAGATTCAGCAACGAGAAACCTGCACTCTGTTCAATGGTTTTATAGAGTTCTTCCATATCAATATTCATATTTTCCGCCACTTCTTCATCTGAGGGCGGTCTCCCGAACTTCTGCTCCAGAACCCTGACAACTTGTCCCAGTCTGCTGACTTTTTTGCGCAAAGACCGGGGAACCCAATCCTGAGCACGAAGTTCATCGAGAATTGTTCCCCGGATTCTAAATTCTGCATAAGTTTTAAATTGAATTCCTCGATCGGGATCAAACTTCTCTGCTGCATCGATCAAACCGATTATTCCGGTATTGATCAAATCATCAATTTCTATGTGGGGCGGGAGCTTAACCGCTATTCGATGGGCGATATATTTTACTAAAGGAGCATATTCCCTGATTAACCGGTCTTTCTCTTCTGCTTCCTCGACTTTTTTTAAAAATTTCAACTCTTCTTACCTCCTGGCATTCGCCAAAAGATCCCTCCAAAAAAATTTAATATTTCCCTTTTGGGGCGGCACAGTTAAAAATAATTCAGAAACCTTTTCCGCTAAAGTACAAAAACATTTGCTTGCCTGAGCATTGGGATATATATCCAGCACAGTCCTCTGTTGTCTGATTGCAAGGGAAATTTTCTGATCAAACAAGATGTATCCCAAATAATCGATTGACAGATGGGGAAGAAATTTTTCTGCAGCCGAACTTAAGTTTTGAAAAATCTCCTTTGCCTCTTTACCGCTCTTCACTGAATTAACCAATAGCTTAAAGTTCTTTTCCTGATACTTTAAGGACATGACCTTCATTAAGGCATAAGCATCGGTTAAGGCGGTTGGTTCCGGAGAAGTAACCACAATAATATCCTGAGCAACGGCGTTAAAATACATCACATTTGAAGAAATTCCCGCCCCGGTATCAATTAAGAGCATATCAACTTCTTCATCGAAGAGATCTATCTCCTCCATAAAATTGAGTCGCTGTTCCTCGTTAAGTTCGGACAGTTCTTGCACTCCCGAACTTGCCGGAATAATTTTCATCCCTCCGGGCCCGGTAACAATGATATCCGACAACCTTTTCTCACCCAAAAATACATGGTGCAGATTGAACCTGGGAACGATTCCCAATGATACATCAAGATTTGCCAGACTCAGATCGGCATCCAGAACCAAAATCTTTTTATTCATCTTGGCAAGGGCATAGGCTAAGTTGGCCACAACACTTGTTTTCCCCACCCCACCCTTTCCGCTGGTTACCGCTATCACTCTAACCGGAAAATTTTTTTTCCCCTCCCCTTTTTCCTCTTCCTTTTTTTTATCAGAAGGTTTTTTCTTGAAAATAGGGATAACATTTTTAACTTTCCTGTCTCTTTTCTCTGGGGTTATTTCTGATTCCATCAATTTCTCCTTCCATCGAAGGATAGTATCTTCGAGGTCAAGTTAAATACCGTTCTCCCTGGGAGTAACGTTATAATTAATTGCATTAAAATCCCTTAATCATTAGTGATCATTTGCCAGCTCAATGTTCCAAGCGATTCAATTTTAGTATCGGCTTCAATTTCATTGGGGGACAAAATCGCCAAAGCAGGAAAATTTCGTTCGGTCAATCTTCTTAATTGCGTCCTTATGAGCGGAGAGGACAGAATAACCGGGGTATATTTATGAACTATAAATTTCTCCAGAATTTGATCCAGCTGCGTCAAAATTCTTTGAGCAATGTCAGGTTCCAGGGCAAGGTAAGACCCCTGATCAGTATGTTGCGTCGCATCCTGGATAACCTTTTCTACCTTTGGATCTAAAACGATCAAGGGTATCTTCCCTTCTTCGGTTCGATACTGTCTGGTGATAGTCCTGGCAAGTCCCTGCCTGACATACTCGGTTAGGATATCAGAATCTTTTGTCATCGGGGCAAAGTCAGCCAGCACTTCCATAATAGTCAAAAGGTCTCGGATTGGAACCTTTTCTTTTAAGAGATTTTGAAGCACCTTCTGTACCTTTCCAAGTGTAAGCAAGTTAGGTACCAATTCCTCCACTACCTTGGGATATTTTTCGGATAAATTATCCAAAAGACTTTGAACGTCCTGCCTTCCCAGCAATTCCGCTGCATGGGATTTAATTGTTTCCATCAAATGAGTGGCAAT
>DAOWNY010000135.1 GCA_030642325.1 Deltaproteobacteria bacterium | reverse complement strand
TCGGAATCAAAGCGAGATAAGAAAGGAGCCGGAAAATGAGTTCCCATGAGCAAGCTGCTCCAGTTGATAAAGCTTTTTTTACCACCGGAGTAAAAATAATAGTTACCTGCATGGTGGTGGGGCTGGGGGTTGGTTTGTATCGATTTTTTGTAGGATTGGGACAAGTTACTAATCTGGATAACCAATATCCTTTGGGTCTATGGATCGGAGTAGATGTGGCCACCGGAGTGGCCCTGGCCGCCGGGGGTTTTACCACCGGGGCTTTGGTCTATATTTTTCACCGGGAACATTTCCACGCGATCATAAGACCTGCCTTGCTTACTGCCATGCTGGGGTATACATTTGTTGGAATCGGCCTGACCTTTGATCTTGGAAGATGGTATAATATCTGGCATCCGATAGTGCCTATGATGTGGCAAGGTAATTCCGTCCTCTTCGAAGTCGGTATGTGTGTAATGTGCTATGTTACGGTTTTATATATTGAATTTATGCCGATTGTTACTGAACGGTTCATGGGAAAGGTTAATCTTCCCGGAAAATTAGCGTTTTTCAACGAACCCCTTGATAAATTTATTAATCTTATGGACCACATCCTCGATAAGGTTATGTTTATATTTATTATTGCCGGGGTGATGTTGTCCTGTTTGCATCAATCTTCCCTGGGAACTTTACTGCTGCTTACCCCCTACAAACTGCATCCTTTGTATTGGTCGCTTTATTCTCCGGTATTTTTCCTTAGTTCTGCCATTGCAGTGGGTTATTGCATGGTAATATTTGAGTCCATGATTGCCGTTAAATCTTTTGGGCGAAAACCGGAGATGCACGTATTAACCCCCCTTGCCAAATTTACTCCATATTTAATCGGGGTCTACATTGCCATGAAAATCGGGGATATGATCTATAGAGGTACTTACCGTTATCTTTTCGAGGGATCTCCACCGGCAATCATGTTTTGGATTGAATTCGGATTACTTACAATTATTCCATTTTTTATGTTTATGTCTTCGGAAGTGAGAAAATCACCCGGCTGGCTATTTACTGCTGCAACCATGTACATTGCCGGGCTTCTTCTTAACCGAGCCACTTACTTTTTTATCGCCTACCAGCCGCAATTCGCTGAAAAGGCCTACATTCCTGCCATCGGTGAGTTTGCTCTCACGATCGGCCTCATTGCCACCTTGATGTTTGTCTATCGGATTATAGTTACTATATTCCCGGTTTTACCTGCACCGGAAAAACACAATTGAATCTCTATCTTCATTGAATGAGCAAGTTATTAACATAAACAGTTTTGATTGACCGTAAGTTTGGTCTCTGCTAAATTGAACGGATCACTATATTCTTCATAAAAGAGGTATAAATAAGTGGCCAAAGAAACAAAGAGCTTTAAAGGGGAGGTATCCAATCAAAGGGCTGAGATGCTGCTTGATATTGCAGAGATGGATTTTAGCGGTGTCCTGGTTCTGGATCAGGATTTTTATATTGAGTTTGCCAATAGAGCCTCAGCGGAAATAACGGGTTATCCTGTGGCAAAATTGATCGGGATGGATTTTGCCTTACTTGTGGAGGATCAGGTAAAGCGGGCACTGGAAGGAGTCTGTATGAAGCTGAATTCTTCCGGGAGAATGTGCATTGGATCGAAGATTGTTACTCCACAGGGCTTGGAACGTGACACCGAGATCTGCTTCTCTGTTAAGAAGATCTCGGAAGAGAAATTGAGAATTTATATTTATCTGAGGGACATCTCAAATCAAAAAAAGTTTGAGATTAATTTCAAAAAATCTGAGGAAAAATATCGGAATTTATTCGAGAGGGTTCAGCAGGGTCTTTATATCAGCACGAAAGAAGGGCAATTGTTCGACTGCAATACCGCTTTTTTGGAAATATTAGGCTATGAAAGCAAAGAAGAATTCTTGCGGATGGATGTTGTCAGGGACCTCTACGTTGATCCGGGGCAGAGAAAAGAGTTTCAGGAGTTGATCGGAAAAGACGGTTATGTAAGAAATTATGAGGTTAAATTAAAGAAAAAGAATGGGGAAGAAATTCCCATTCTTCTCACCAGCCATCTTATTAAAAACGAAAAAGAGGAGGTGGTGGGGTACCAGGGCATGTGTATTGACATTTCCGAGCGGATTAGCATGGAGCAAAGGCTGCGGGAAGAACGGAGCTTCCTCTCCAATTTACTTGAAAGTTCAGTGGATTGTATCGTAGTGGCAAACATGAAGGGGAAAGTAATATTTTTTAATCGGGCATCCGAGAAGTTAACCGGATATAAGGAGGAAGAGGTAGTAGGAAAGGTACATATTACCCGGTTTTATCCACTGGAAGTTGCCAAGGATATAATGAAAAGGTTGCGGAGCGACGATTACGGGGGGAAGGGGAAACTGGAGCATTTAAGGGTAAATTTCTTAGGTAAAGACGGGATAGAGATACCGGTAAACATATCCGCCTCCATTGTCTATGAAGGGGGGAAAGAGATTGCCTCGCTGGGTATTTTTACTGACCTGAGGGAAAAGATAAAGATGGAGAAGGAATTGCAAAATACTCAGATGCGGTTACTTCAAAGTGAAAAGATGGCCTCCTTGGGCAGTTTGGCGGCGGGAGTTGCCCATGAAATCAACAATCCTTTGGGGGGGATACTAATTTATGCCAGTCTTTTGATGGAAGATTTTGAGGAGAGTAATGACCCCCGTGTTGCAGACTTAAAAAAGATAGTTGAGGAAGGAACCAGGTGCAAAGATATAGTAAAAAGTCTTTTAGAATTCGGCCGGCAGACGGAGTCCCGCTTTGGACCGGTGGACATTAATCAGGCCATAAATGACGGACTATTTTTCTTGGAAAATCAAGCCCTTTTTCATAATATTAAAATATTAAAGCATCTTGATCCCTCAATTCCCCTGGTGCAAGGGGATGCAAATCAGCTAAAGCAAGTGTTTATGAATATGATGGTTAATGGCGCCGAGGCCATGCCTGAGATGGAAGGCACCTTGACCATAGCCACCGGGGTAAGTCCCGATGAATGCTTGATCTATATTATTTTTCAGGACACCGGCACAGGTATTGCTCCGGAAATTCAATCGAAAATATTTGATCCCTTTTTTACCACTAAGGAGGTGGGAAAAGGAACCGGTCTGGGGCTTAGTACTTCCTATGGAATTATTCAGAGCCACCACGGCAATATTTTGGTTAAGAGTGAGGTGCAAAAAGGCACTGCTTTTACCATTTTTTTACCAATGGCAACTGAGGAAAACGATGAAAAATAGGGCGGAAAGTAATATCCAGGTCCTTATAGTCGATGATGAAGTGATTATGCAGGAAAGTTGCTCCCGGATTATTAAAAAGGAAGGTTGGGGTGTTTCCATCGCGGAATCCGGTGAAGAGGCAATTGAAAAGTTTGACCGCAATCAATTCGACCTGATTCTTCTTGATCTGAAGATGCCCGGAGTGGGGGGAATGGAAACTCTACGTCGACTGAGAGAGATGGATCCTGGAATAACCGTGCTGATTATAACCGGTTACCCTTCCATAGATACTGCGGTAAAAGCGATTAAATTAGGGGCCTATGATTATATCACCAAGCCGTTTAGCCCGGATACTTTGAGAATCTCCATATATCGCGCCTTAGAACGGAAAAGCCTGGTGACGGAAAACCGGAAACTCCGCAGGCAGCTGAAGGCAAAAAAAGATGAAGATGTCATTATCGGGCAAAGTAAAATCATGGGAAATATCTATGAAATTGTTCGGAGAGTCGCTCCCACTGAAAGCACGGTTTTAATCACCGGGGAAAGCGGAACCGGTAAAGAACTTATCGCCCGGGCAATTCACAGCCATAGCCTTCGGGAAGATAAACAATTCGTAACCGTTGACTGCTCTTCACTGGTTGAGACTTTATTGGAAAGTGAACTGTTCGGCCATGTAAAAGGGTCTTTTACGGGAGCGATCCAGGCAAAGTACGGAAGTTTTGAACTTGCCAATGGAGGAACTTTCTTTTTTGATGAAATCGGTAATTTAAGCCTCAATATTCAGGCTAAATTGTTGCGGGTAATCCAGGAAAAAGAGATAAAACCGGTGGGAGGGGAAAAAACTCTCAAAATTGATGCCAGAATTGTTGCGGCTACCAACCAGGATCTGAAGAAATCCATTGTTCGCAAAGAGTTCCGGGAAGATCTTTACTACAGGCTTAATGTTGTTCCCATCCACATGCCTCCATTAAGAGAGCGAAAAGAGGACATCCCCTCTCTGATTTATCACCTTCTCGGAAGATACAATAAAAAGAGGGAGATCCCCGTCACAAAAATCGAACCTGATGTCCTAAAATATTTGATGGAGTATGAGTGGCCGGGCAATGTTCGTGAACTGAGAAATGCCATTGAACGGGCGCTGATTCTAGAGGATGGTGATACGCTTTTACCCGGAAGTTTTCCCTGGCTGGAGGGAATCAAGCCAAAAGGAGGGATATTTAACAATATTAATAAAAATTGCTCCCTGGCAGAGCTGGAGATGCAACACATTAAGATGGTTTTAGGTAAAACCGGAGGGCACAAGGGGCAGGCGACCAACATATTGGGCATTGATCGTAAGACATTATATCAAAAGATAAAAAAATACCGCCTGGAATCATAATTAAAAATGACTACCTTATTCACTCCGAGAAGAAGTTGATAACTGCTTGCTTTGTCTTGGGGTAACTACAAAGGGAGCCGGAATGAGAAGGGAACCGCCAAGCAATTTCAAGACTTGATTGTCTTACAAAAGGCACACCAAGCTATTTTATCCACATAGCATCTTAGTTAGTAATAATTTTTCAACGACGATGAGGACGCCTTTCATTTTCTGTTTTTTTCAAGTGTTTTAGATATTTTTATTTTAACATTCATTTTTTCCCCAAAAGGACAGTACGGCTACGACCTATCTTGGGGCTGTCGATTATATTAAAACCATTCCGGCCGGCAATAGAAATAGTTATTTCAAAATCCTTTTCTGATACATGCCCCTTTGGTTCTACTACAAAAAATGTTCCAGTAGGTTTTATTGTTTTATATATCTGAGAAAAAAACGCGTGAGCATCAGGAACTTCGTGCACAACGGCAGATGCAAAAGCAAAATCGATTTTTTCCTTAAGGTCATCCAGACCAAGTGAATTATGGTGACATATGCGTGTTTTAATTCTATTGGCCAATCCTGCTTTCTGTGCGCGTTTTTCGAGTGACTTAATCATCTTCTCTTGCACATCCACACATATGACTTTCCCGTTCGAACCGAT
>DAOWNY010000251.1 GCA_030642325.1 Deltaproteobacteria bacterium | reverse complement strand
GATATGATCATTGGCACGGACAATTTCGGCATGGGCCCTTTTGATATCCCTTAGATCGGTAAAAACGGAAAAGCTTCCCCTGTAGATTCCATTTTCAAAAATCGGGGCGGCAGAAATCAAAACAGGAATCAGCTCACCGCTTTTAGCAATAATATCAAGTTTGTAATGGGCTGATTTCCCTTCTTTTCTGTTTGCTATCTTTTTTAGAAATATCCGGCTATCGTTCTTTTCCATAAAAGTTGTAACGTGTTTCCCCATTAGTTCTTCTTCGGAATAATTAAACTTTTCCAAGGCCTTGGGATTTGCAAAACTTAAACAGCCTCCCTCATCCAGGATTACCAGCCCTTCATTCATCCCGTTAACCAGGGTGCGGTACTTTAACTCACTTTTCTTCAGTGCCTCTTCAGCCCGTTTTCGCGCGGAAATATCACGAATGATCGCCAGCATGGTCGATTTATCACCGGAAGCAAAAGATGTTCCATTAATTTCAACTGAAATTTTTGACCCGTCCTTGCGGATATCCACTCCTTCCATTTGCACCCAGCCCCTTGCTTCTATTTGATGGATAAATTCCTCCCTGAGACGATGGCGTTGCTCGGGGTGGATAAGAGTGTCCCCCTGCATACCTTTCAACTCATTCATGGAATAGCCATGCATCAGGCAATAGGCTGGGTTCGCATCCAGAATGATCCCCTGGTGGTCAACCATGACAATGCCGTCCCGGGCTGTCTCAAAAATCCCACGGTATCGCCTTTCACTCCCTATCAGTTTTTGTTCGATCAGTTTTCGCCCTGTGATATCCCTCAAGAAGACCAGCGCAGCCGCTCTACCTTCGTAAACGATCATTCCGGCATTTACTTCTACCGGCATCCTGTTTCCTTCTGCATCAACGATCTCTACTTCATAAAAATTCGGTGGTTCCTCGCCCGCAACCCTTTTTTTATGTCTCTCCATAACTAATTCCACATACTCAGGCGATGTTACCTTATGGATCTCCATGCCCGTCAACTCTTTGACACTGTATTTGGTAAAGTCCGAGAACCTGGAGTTTGCAAATTTTATCACCCCGTTCTGCACGATTATGATGGCATCTTTGGCCTGTTCAACCACATTTAGATATTTTTCCTCGGTTTTCCGTAATGCTTCATCCGCCCGCTTTAGCGCACTTAAGTCTCGTTGAATTTTTATGTTGGATTCCGTCAATTCGTAAGTACGCTCTTCGACCTCTTTATCAAGATGGTCTCGACGTTCCCTTAATTCCTTCTCCATCCGCTTTTTTTCGGCTCTTAGCGTCTCTTCGGTCTGCTTGAATTTTCTATAGTCCCTCACCATGCTGACGATATAATCAGTTCCGCCCAGATTGACCCTGGTGGCATTAACTTCCACTTCAAGGATACCACCGTCTTTTTTGATGTGTTTTCTCCAATCAATGCTGATCATCCCGGCATCCATAAACTCTTGACAGGTTGTTTTTTGCTCATCTTTCTGTTCCGAGACGGTTATATCGGATACTTTCATACTCAAAAATTCTTCTTTACTGTAACCGTAAAGGGAGCGGGCCTTTTGATTCACATCGATAAAGCTGAGAGTATCATAATCGAGAATGAATACGGGATCATAGGCATTTTCAAACAGAAAATAGTAATTCTTATCTGATTTTTTAAATTCGCTAATCCTCTTTTCCACTGCCTCCCGATCGCCGGTAAACTGCTTTTTATTCTTACCATCATCCATCATTCGGAATCCCTCCGGGGTCAAAAATCCCCGATTTTGATTCTTCATCAAAACCATCGCTTATAATTGCCGGTTTTCCATTAAAAATTAAAGGTCTTTTCACGACAACCGATTGCCTCTTCTTACTTTTTTATGTTTCTTTTTGCCGGCAACCAAAAAGAGAAGGTAGATCCCTCACCTTCTTCACTTTCCACTACAATTCTTCCATTGTGCCTCTCAATAACTTCCTTTGCCGCAAAAAGGCCAATCCCGGTCCCCTGCCCTTCCGGTTTTGTGGTAAACATCAGATCAAATATTTTTTGCCGGTTATTCCCGGGTATTCCGCATCCGGTATCTTGAAAGCACATCCTGATAAAATCTCTGTCTCTTTCGATACTGATATTCAGCTCTCCTCCATCATTCATTGCATCTTTGGCGTTAATAATCAGATTCAGGCACATCTGAAAAAATTGTCCCTTATCGGCCAGAATGAATATTTTCTCCGGACAAAAAATGCTCGTTTTAATTAAAGACTCCCTCAACTGCCTTTCCATAATTCCTACGGTGGTAAGCACAACCTCCTCGGGATCAAAAACAATTTTTTCCGGTTCCTGATCCAAAGAAAAAGCCCGGAGATTAGCGGAAAAATTAACCATCATTGCAATAGAATCTTCCTGCAGCCTCAACAATTTTTTGATTTTTTCCAGGTCATTGGACCTCTGGGCCATCTCATTTTCGCCCTGGATATTTTGCAATAAATTGATGAGATCATGTCCAACACTGCCGGCCATCTTTCCCAGTGCTTCAAAACGGGCTGCTTCTATCAGTTTTTGAGTATGCTCCTCTACCAGTTTCCCAAGGTTATTATTCAACACCTTCAACTCTTCTTCGGTGCGCCTGATCCTCACCAGTGTTTTTACCCGAACCAAAAATTCTTCGACGTGAAAGGGTTTAGCCAAATATTCCGTGGCTCCCAATTCCAGACCCTTAATAATATCTTTTGTTTCAGTCTTGGCGGTCAACATCAAAATAGGGATATCATGCGTCCGCTCAGAATCCAGGAGCAACCGGCATATTTCCCATCCATCCAGTCCCGGCATCATTACATCCAGAATGATAACATCGGGCAGTTCTGCTTGAGCGATTTTGAACCCACTTTCTCCGTTAAGGGCAGTGATCACTCGATAACCTTCCATTTCAAGGTTGGTAAGAGCCAGTTCAAGGGTGTTGATCTGGTCATCGATAATCAGGATAGCAGGCGATTCGCCTCTTCTTTCCATATTACGCTCTCCCATCGTAAATAGACTTGTTTTCAACCATTTAATTTATGGCTTAAATTGCGCCGTGCCCGAACAGGAGTTGTCGGATCTCGGTCTCAGGTTTTCAGTTGGCAAATTTGATATAATATGTAGTAGTAAATAGACCATATTTATACTATATTATATGGTACTATAAAATCTAACGCGGGCTATGCCCGCAACCCAAAATGTGAAAAAACTACCAGCATCAAAAAACCTGAAGAACCACATTTGATGCTGAGCTACAGACCTGTTGAAAAATTTTCTTGTTTTTTGTGACAGAAAACTAGGTGATAAGGTACTAAT
>DAOWNY010000030.1 GCA_030642325.1 Deltaproteobacteria bacterium | reverse complement strand
TTTTGTTCGAAAATTTTTCTTGCTCACCGCAGGGAACAATTGAGGGCTACCAAGATCTTGCAGGACAGGCTTCTTTCCCACCCTAAAATAAAAATTCTCTGGAATAGTATCTTACAAAAAATTGAGGGAGATCAAAAAGTAGAACGGGTTGAAGTAAAAAATCTTAAGGAGAAAAATACATTTTCCCTGGAGGTGGATGGTGTTTTTATCTTTACGGGAATGCACCCCAACAATCAATTCCTGAAAGGATTGTTACAGCTGGATAATAAAGGTTTTATTCAAACTGATGCCAATATGCAAACATCAGTGCCCGGAATTTTTGCCGCCGGGGATGTGAGGGATAAATTACTTCGCCAGGTATCTACCGCAGTGGGAGATGGAGCAACCGCAGCTTTTTCTGCGGAGAGACTAATTGAAGATTTATTATAAATTATTTATAAAGCAATAGACCCACACCCCTTGACCCCATTGATGGGAGGGCAATATTATTTTCTGCACTCCCATCATTACCCGAATCCGGTAAATACAACCGGCAGCCTTCGTGCACCCGGATTCCCCGTATCAACCACGTGCAATTAAAAGTAGCCGGCAGATTCCGGCAGTTCCATCTCGGGTATTGTTTTTACTCCTTCTGCAACTCCTCTCCATCTTTTAATATCATATCAAACTGATTGATATTATCGTCGGCGATCTTCTGGATTTTTTTGATTTCTTCATCTCCCCCTTCTTTGGTAAAAAGGTGACTGAATCTTCCCTGTAATTTTAAGAATTCTTCAACCGGCTTTAGTTTGGAAAACTTTTTTGCCGAGGTGATCTTGCCGTTTATCATTTCATAAACCGGATAGATCCCGGTTTCTACCGCCAACCTGGCTATCTCGATCGTTTGGGACGGCTCAGACCTCCACCCCAGAGGACAGGGGCTATAGATCTGGATGTACTTCGGCCCTTCAATTTTTATGGCCTTTTGCACCTTTTCTTCAATGTCCCTGGGATAGGCCACCGTGGTAACCGCTACATAGGGGATACCGTGGGCAGCAGCAATTAGGGGAAGATTTTTCTTGGGACGATAGTTTCCCCAGGAAAATTTCCCCGGAGGAGTGGTGGTAGTTTTTGTATCCAAAGGGGTAAGTCCGCTTCGCTGAATGCCGGTATTCATATAACCCTCATTATCGTAACAGACAGAAAGGACATCATGCCACCTCTCCCACATCCCGCTCAAAGCCTGGAGCCCGATATCGGCCATTCCCCCATCCCCTCCCTGGGCGATTACTTTTGCCTCACTCTTTCTTCCTGACACCTTTAAGGCAGCCTCAATCCCGGAAGCCACCGCCGCAGTGTTTTCAAAAAGGGAATGAATCCAGGGGACTTCCCACGCCGACAAGGGATAATTTGAGGTAAATATCTCGGAACAGCCGGTGGCATTAGCCACAATAATATTCTCTCCCGCTGCGTTTAAAACCAGACGGATGGCCAGGGACTCGCCGCAACCTGCGCAGGCGCTATGGCCGGGCGCCAAGAGATTTTTTTTCATTTTACTTACCTCCCAGCAGTTCATAGTTTAAATCGACAAAGGAGGCATCCCCTGACCCTTGATGAAATTCCCGGTAAATATTTTCCAGAGAATCCTGGGGAATATCTCTTCCTCCCAATCCTACGATAAACCCGTTGATTTGGGGAGTCTTCTTCCGGCCATAAAAAGATTCCTTCACTTCTTTTACCAGGATACCACCGGAGCCTAAAGACACCGCCTTTTCCAATACTGCAATCTTTTCAATTCCTTCAAGCGCCGTGGTAATTTCCTTGCCGGGAAAGGGACGGAAAGAAATTATTTTTAAAATTCCCACCTTTTCCCCTTTCTCCCTCAATTTGTCCACCAAGTCCTTGAGACTTCCGATAATTGACCCCATGGCCACAAAAGCGAAGTCGGCATCCTCCAGAAAATAATCTTCTACCAAGTCTCCCCCGCCTCGTCCGAATACCTTTTTGAAATCTTCCGCAGTTTCCCGGATAACCATTTTTGATTCTTCCAGTGTGCGGTGAATAATATAACGGGCCTCGGTATATTTATCAGGTTCGGCAAAAGAGCCGAAAGTGAGAGGATTTTTGGGGGTAAGATAATGCAGCGGTTGATAATCGGGGAGAAATTGTTTTACATTTTCTTCCTCAAAGGGTTCTACCGGCTCAAAGGTGTGAGAAATAAAAAAACCATCCAGGCAGACCATCACCGGCAGCATTATTCTTTTATCTTCTGCTATTCGGTAGGCCATAAGGTGGAGATCGCATGCCTCCTGGCTATCCTCTGCATAAAGCTGAATCCAGCCGCTGTCCCGGGCGGTAAAAGAATCCTGCTGGTCATTCCAGATGCTTAAAGGGGCCGATACTGCCCGGTTGGCGCATGTCATCACCACCGGCAGTCTCATGCCGGCAATATTGTAAAGTACCTCCAGCATCAAAAGGAGTCCCTGGGAGGTGGTGGCGGTATAGGTTCTCGCCCCTGTAGCACTTGCGCCCAATACTACCGATGCGGCAGAATGTTCTGATTCCACATTGATAAACTCGGCAACAAGATCACCGTCGGCTGCCAGCTGGGAAAGGCTTTCCACAATATGGGTCTGGGGGGTGATGGGATAGGCGGATATTACCTTTGGCCGGCACATTTTAATGGTTTCGGCAATGGCCCTGGAACCTTCCCATAGTTTTTCCATCTATTTTTCCTCCTTTACCATCATTATGTCCTTGACCGGGCATTCATGGGCACAGATACCGCAGCCTTTGCAATAATTGAGATCGGCAAAATATCTCTCATTATTCGAATCAATGATCCCCTCGGGGCAAAGCATGATACAGAGATCACAGGCCACGCATTTAATGTTCAGGAAGAGGGGCCGTTCCACCCTCCAGGTTCCGGTTTTATTGGCCCGGCTGGTGCCGGGCCCGGCCACTAACCCTAGGGTAAGCTCCATCACTTTTCTCCTTCCTTCATCATGGAATAGGCCTTTTTTGCCCCTTCTGCATTCAGTTCTCCTACCTTTCCGGGGAAGCGTTCCATAACCGCCCTTTTAATGGCGGCAATGCTTACCTCTTTGGTAAATCCGGCGAATGCCCCCATCATTACCGCATTGGGAATCGCCTTTCCGGTTATTTCCCGGGCGATTCGGGTGGCGGGGATGACCCTTATCCGATCAAAATCAAGCTCAGATTTAAATTTTAACTCCTCGGGTTTCTTTTCCGTATTCACCAGGACCAGTCCCCCGGATTTCATCCCTTTTAATACATCAATATCAACAATGAGGGTAGGGTCCATGATGATGACATAATCCGGCTCATATATATGATTACGGGAGCGGATCTTTCGGTCGCTCAACCGGACAAAGGTTTGAACCGGGGCGCCCATCCTCTCTGAGCCAAAAGAAGGAAAAGCCTGGGATATTTTCCCATCCTCAAAGGCAGCTACTGCCAATATCTCCGCCGCGGCAAAAGAACCCTGACCTCCTCTTCCGTGCATTCTGATTTCTTTCATGGTTTAAGTCCCCTTTTTATTTCATCAAAGACCAACCCAGGTCATGCATTGCCTTGCCGGTAAGAAAATGATAAACGCTCAAAGCAGCCGTGGCCCCTTCCCCCAGCGATTTGGCAATCTGCCAGGGCTCGCCGGTGATATCTCCCGCGGCAAAAACACCGGGGATATTGGTTTTCATTTTGCGGTCAACCTTGATATACCCATCCCCATCGGTTTCGATCCCTACTTTTTGAAACAATTCCGAGCCCACTTCCCTTGAGGTAATAAAAAGTCCTTCCAGGGGAATGGCCTTGCCGTCAACTATTACCTTTTCCAGAAAGTCCTTTCCCTCAAGCCTTTCTATCTTTCCCTCCAGATAGTCAATCTCATTTGCTTTGAGAAGTTCCCGGGAGATCTGCTTTTCTTCCTTTTCGGGTATCGGCCCCAGATAATAAGTCTTTCCGGCCAGACCCTTCATAAAGAAGGCATCATAGGCGCTGCCGATCACCATGACGTCCTTTCCTTTAAAAAGGGGGCCATCACACTCCGGGCAGTAGGAAAGACCCTTTCCCAGAAATTCCTTTTCTCCTTCAATCCCCATGGTCTTCGATAAACCCAAAAAACGGGTTCCGGTGGCCAGGATAACTGTTTTGGCCTGGTACTTGTCGGATACTGTTTTAACCGTCTTTGCCTCGGAAACAAGGTCAATATCATTGACAGGTTCCGGATACTTTATTTTTACTCCTTGCAGGGCAAGATCGCTCAAGAAGGTCTCAATGATGGCCTTTCCGCTTTTCCCTCGAAAACCAAGGAAGTTTTCGATCGATTTTGCCTGGTTGGTCAACCCCCCCGGTTCTTCCGCCTCCAGGATGATAAAATCAAGACCCAAAAGGGAGGCATAAATTCCGGCCGACATTCCAGCCGGACCACCGCCAATAATGACTAAATCCATCTTTTTAAGCTCCTTTTTTGAACAGTACTACCCCTCTTCTTTTCTCATCTGCTTGCGAAATTTACCGGAAATATTACAACTGGGGCAGGGCCAATCTTCCGGTAAATCTTCAAAGGGAGTGCCTGGTTTTATCCCGGCTTCAGGTGCTCCCTTGCTTGGATCATATACATAATTGCACCACCCGCATGTCCATTTTCCTGTAAACACCCATTTTTCAGCCATATTTTTCTCCTGTTATTATACCGGCTGCCTGATTTGATCGTTATCAGTCTTCCTTTTCAAACTCATCCTTGCCGGCTCCGCAGACTGGGCATACCCAGTCATCAGGGAGATCTTCAAAAGCAGTCCCAGGAGCGATTCCGTTATCGGGATCCCCCTTTTCCGGATCATAAGTGTAACCACAAACTGAACATTGATACTTGGGTAAACTTGCCATTTTCTTTTCCTCCTTAATGAAAGTTGGTGCAGATTTGGGGGTAGTTCCCCGTTTTATTTGGTGATAGTAGGCATAAGTCATTGGTTCACCTTCTTTGGTAATTTCAGCGGCCACTACCTCACCGATAAATAAAGTGTGGGTTTTGAGTTCCAGTTGATTGATCACCTTTGCTTCCAGGTATGCGATGGTGTTATCCTGGATGATCGTGACATTAGTCCCCACCCTTTTATGATTTAAACCAGCAAATTTATCGATATCCCGTCCCGACTTAAATCCAAACCGACCGATCAGATTTAAAGGGGCATCCAGACCCAGGATGGAGATACCAAATACCTTACTTTCGTTAATAAATTCATGAGTGAGATTTTGCTTGTTAATACCAATGGCGATGGTGGGCGGATCAGAGGTTACCTGGAAAACAGTGTTTGCAGTCTGTCCATTGACCCTGTCTCCTTTAAAGGATGTGACAATATAGAGTCCGTAGCTTATCTTGTGCAATACTGCAGGATTCATTTTAATCTCCTTTTAAAAAAATTCATTCCATCAACCTCCGTCCAAACCACTCCTCTCCTTTTGGTCAAACCATGCGGCAGGGTCAGAAAGATAATCGAAAGAATCCAGGATAAGTAAAAAATGACCTCTCTCCTCGGTTGCCAGAGTAAGGAAAAACCTCTTTTCAAAGGAGTTGACAGCTTTTTCTGACAAATCTTTGTATAACTTTTCACCCCGTCCTTCCAGTTCCATCGCCTTTTTCAGGGCAGCCAAGTCATCGGTGTTGGCTTTAATGTCTTTGTCGATTGTTTCCATGGCCTCGTTAAAAACTGTTTGAACTCGATCCGGATTGCCAACAACAGTTACCCTTTCTTTCCACTTGCCTTCCTTCTCCAATTTTTTATACATTTCCTGTATTTTTTTCATATGGAGATCTTCTTCCCTTGCCAGTGCTTGAAAAACCTTTTTCCCAAAAGTATTATTGGTTATAGCGGCAGCTTTTTGAAAATATTCCTTTCCTTCCTTCTCAAACTTGAGGGCAAAATTTAGGGCAGAAATTGTCTTTTCCATGGTTTTCTCCATTTTTTATCTCCTTTCCGGTAGTTGGTTTTAGTAAAATGCGATATGTAATGATTGTTTAACGTGCTGAATAGTTACTGTTTAACATATGTTTAGCTGTAAGCGTTTTGATGAAACGCTATACTGGAAAACCTTACAATAAACTCTCTTCGCTGATTGCTACTGCTTTGTCCATTTCTCCCTTGAGCTCAGGGGGCAGTCCCTCTATATCTACATTTAAAAATCCCCGAACGATGGTGGCGGTGGCTTTCTCTTCACTCAACCCCCGTGCCATCAGGTATTCTACTTCCTCACGGGCAATCTTTCCCACGGCCGCCTCGTGGGAAAGATCCACATCCTGCCGGTATCCTTCCAGTTCAGGAATGGCATGAATCACTCCCTCGTCGGATAAAATTAACCCCTTACACTCAAGATGGGCCTTTATTCCCGGCGCCTCTCCCTTTATGTGGCCCCTGGCGATAATTTTTCCACCGGTGGTGATGGCGCGGGCGATAATTTCTGCCCGTGTATTTTTTGCCTTCAATAAAACCCGGGATCCCACATCCAGCTCTGATCCGGGGGTGGCTATCAGAATGGAATTATATCGGGCAGTGGACCCTTCTCCCACCAGATGGGTAACCGGATACATCTGCAGGGTAGCGACCGGCTGCATACAGATATAATTGGAAAGAAAGAGTCCCCCTTCTTCCACAATGGTGGCACTGCGGGGACGAACTACTAAATTTTCCGCCCAGTTATGGATCATGGTAAAGGTAAGTTTTGCATTTTTCTTTATATAGAATTCCGAGATTCCCACATGAAGGCCGGATTTTACATGGGGGGCGGTGGCACAACCGGTAATGATGTGGAGTTCGGATCCCTCCTCAGCAACGATGATGTTATGAACGTCCTGGGCCAGATTGTCTTCTCCAAGGTAAAGACAGGCCTGGATGGGGTAGATGGATCTGGTTCCCGGTAAGGACCTGATAAAATAACCGTGTTCTTGATGCAATTCGGCCCGGGAGGTGTATTTATCCATATCCACCGGAACTGCCTTCCACCAGTAGTCCTTAAGCCAACCGTATTTTTCCCGGGCCTGATTAATATCCAGTATTTCCATCCCTTCCTGGGAAGTATTGCAATGCACTACCGAGAGGTCTTTCTGAACAAAAGTTCCGGCCCGGTTTTTACCTGTTAAATCTATCCCGGCTTTTAGCATCTGTTCTCGTTCTACATCAGAAAAGGCGGATGGATCATCCTGATAGGGATGTTCCCTGGTTTCGGGAGAAAAAGTATCCAGATCTATATCCCCGCCAAAAGTTGCAGGTTTCTCCTTTGCCTTTTCAGCCAGGGCAGTTTTATCCTCATATTGTCTTTGCATGGTATTTCTCCCAATATTCAACGTTTTTTCTAACCATTTTAAATCAAACCGTATGATTTATAATTTCTTCAAAGAAAAATAAAAGGTAGACCCCTTTCCTTCTTTGCTGGTTACCCCTATTTCTCCCCCATGAATCTCAACAATTTTTTTAGCCAAAGATAAGCCCAAACCCGTACCCTCTCGGTCTAAATTGTAGGCATTGCCTGCCCGATAAAATTCCTCAAAGATGTTGGGCAGATCCTTCTCCGGAATCCCGATCCCGGTGTCGCTTATTTCTATTAAATATTGGTCGGCTTGCTCTTCCACCTTCACAGTAATGATGCCCCCTTTCGGAGTATATTTGACCGCATTGCCGATCAGATTAGTCAATAAATGTCCTGTACTTTTCATGTCTACATTTACTTTTAAGGGGGAGGGGGGAGAAATGTTAACATGGAGAGAAAGATTTTTTTCTGCTGTTTTAGAACTAACAAAATCAACCGCCTCTTTAATAAGATTTTCCAGGAAAACTTCCCGCATGTTTTTTTCTATTTCACCCTGTTCCGCCCGCCCAATATTCAAAAGATCGTTGATCAAATCCAGCAAACTATCGGCATTCTTTTTGGCAATTATTATCATGTCCGTCTGCTGGTTGGTAATTTCTCCTAAATAACCCTTAAGCAAAATGTCCATGGAGCTGGTAATATTAGATAAGGGGGCGCGTAATTCGTGAGCTACAATACGCAAATAGCGCGACCGGAGCTTATCGTATTCCCTTAAACCACGATTAGCAACCTGGCAACTGGCATTAGCTCCCCTTAACTCTCGATTAGCAATTTCACATTGTAAGGTAGCCTCATTTATCTTTTTCTCCAATTCCTGGTTCCATCTGCTAATTTTATCTTGAGATTCCTTCAAGTCCTTAACCATTGCATTAAAAGAAAGGGAAAGCATTCCCAGCTCATCCTGGCTTTTCACCAATACCTGATAGTCATAATTTCCCTCACCTATCTTTTGAGTGGCCTCTATCAAAGCCTTAACCGGCTTACTTACCAAATAACGCAGGAGTAGATACACTAAACAGGAAATGATTACAAAGGTTATAATCCCATACCTGATAATTTTCTGTTGAAATTGTTTCAAACCTTTCTTCACTTTCTCTAAAGAAAAGATTACATCCAGTAATCCCAAAACCGTTATCTGGTGATCATGGCATTTATAGCAGGATGGTTCATTGTAGATAGGGGTAACTACCCCCAAATACTGATCTTTATCATTTAAAGAGAATATGCGGGTAAGTTTGTAAGGTAATGAAGACGGGTTGCTATGGTCACCGTGACAGGCAATGCAAGCTTTATCCAGTTTGTTTGCTTTGCGTCCAATATCCTTCGGCTGACTGGATGCAAAGACTTCTCCGCCGGAACTATAAAGAGTAATCCGGTAAATTTCATGGTGCTTGGCAATTTCATCAACAGTGCGTTGGATAGCAGGTATTTTACATTGCAGCATGGCCTTCCACATGCTTTTTTGAATAATTTCACTTACAAAAATACCCTGATTGTTTATCTGATCAGATAACTGTTTCCTTTGTAACTGCATAGCAGTAAACCCTAAAATAGAGGTAGTAACAATCAAGGCAATCCCAATAGAAAAAATTAGTTTTGCGTTTAAACTGCCTCTCAATTTATTTAATAAACGACCCATCTTTTCTCATTTGATAAAAATTTAATTGAAATTAACAATGTGCTAAAAACTATAACCTCCTAACCTTTCAGAGCACTGGTTTTTCTAATAATCTATTTTTTACTACTTAGCAATGAATCAATGTTCTTAAGAAGGGCTTCCTCGGTAAAAGGTTTTTCCATATATATTTCGGCCGGGATCCAGTCCATTGCCCGATCTATATCTATGTCTGCATTATCCGTGCTGGCAGAGGCAAGAATAATAGGTGTCCCCAATAGACCTACTTTTTTCTTAATCTCTTCTCCAATTCTAAAACCTTTATCCGGAGTTTCCATCATTACATCCAGAATAATCAAATCGGGTTTTTCTTTTTCAAATATGGCTAACCCCTCCTCCCCGCTATCAGCGCTTACTACTTCAAAGGAATTCTTTTCTAACACAATCTTCCAAATATTCATATAATCCCGGTCATCATCAATTATCAGTATTTTCTTTTTTCCTTCCGACATGATCAAATCCTCCCCTGTTTCATTGTTAAGTTTTGTTAAATCCTTACTGCTCAGCCATTAAACTAGTAATTATTTCCCATTTATACCGCGCATTTTACACATTCATTGTATCCCTGTTCCTTAATACACTTAAAAAGTTCCCGGTAATTGCCGCTGCAACATAATACCCCATCCATCAGTACATGGCCGATATCCGCATCCAGATAGTCAAGTATGTACCCAGTATGGGTGATAATCAGACCGGATTTTTTTCGTTCCCTTTTCAGTTCTTTCTGGGACTTCCCCTCTCGGGGTTTTATTTCCCTTTCCAGCAGCCTTTCAATGGTCTTGCCGATCAAGGCGATATTTTCCAGGTCGACCCCGGATTCCGGTTCATCCAGAAGAAGAAAATCGGGATTCTGGGCCATTAGTTGCAGAAGTTCGGATCTTTTGATTTCTCCCCCGGAGAAACCATCGTTTAGATCCCGATCGAGAAAATCATTAAAATTGAGGGCTTGGGCCATCGTATCTACCTTTTCTGCCTCCTTTCCACAAATTTCCAACATCTGCCGCATCTTAACCCCCTTGATGGTAGGCGGCCTCTGGAACGAGAGACCGATTCCCAGACTGGCTCTCTCGTTGAGCGGCAGATCATTTAACTCCTTTTCTTTAAAGACTATCCGGCCTCCCGTAATCTCATACCCGGGAAATCCCATGATGGTCATAAGCAGGGTAGTTTTTCCCGAGCCGTTAGGGCCGAAAAGTACATGTGTTTCCCCGGGGTTTATTTCTAGATCCACGTGGCGAAGAATTTCTTTACCCGCCACTTCTACCCTTAGATCTTCAATTTTTAACATTCTTTCCTCCTCTTTGTGCCCGTCAACCTTTCTGATTTTTTACCTATCGGGAAAGAATTTTGCTTATTTCTTCGCCATAGGAAAAACATTCTTTCCGGGTGGATTGATCGGGATTCCAGGTAACCCTGATCCCATCATTCATAATCTCAAAGCCCGCTTCATCCAGACCGGCGGTAATCATCTTCACCGCCTCTCCGCTCCATCCGTATGAGCCAAAAGCAGCAGCTTTTTTGCCCTTGAATCCCAACCCCCTGATCTCTTCCAGCATGCCGGCAATAGAAGAGAGGATACCCCTGTTGATCGTGGAAGATCCCACAAGGATGGCCTTTGACTTGAATATTTCTGTGACAATATCATTTTTATCTGACCTGGAAACATTATATATCTTCACCGTCAAATTGCCATCAACCCGGGTTATGCCTTGAGCAATTGTCTCGGCCATCTTCCGGGTGCTGTCCCACATGGTATCGTAAATGATGGTAATCTGATTCTCCTGATAGTTATCTGCCCATTTAACATACTGCTTAACAATCTGGAGGGGGTCATCTCTCCAGATAACTCCATGGCTGGGACAGATCATATCCACCGGCACCTTCAAGGCGAGCACTTCCTCGATCTTTTTACCCACCTGTTTACTGAAGGGGGTGAGGATATTAGCATAATACTTGATTGCCTCCTGATAGAGTTCGGTCTGATCCACCAGATCGTTGTACATTAGCTCGGAGGCATAATGCTGGCCGAAGCCATCGGTGCTGAAAAGAATATTGTCTTCGGTTAAGTAAGTAAACATGGTGTCGGGCCAGTGGAGCATGGGGGCTTCAATAAAAATCAGTTTTTTGGTACCCAGATCTAAAGTGTCCCCGGTTTTAACGACCTGATAATTCCAATCCTGATGATATTGGGCCCTTAAAAATTTTTCCCCGTTTTTGGTGCAATAGACAGGGGTATCCGGAATATTCCTCATCAGTTCCGGCATGGCCCCACTGTGATCCTTCTCGCAGTGGTTTGATATCACAAAATCGATCGATTTCAGATCAATCTCCTGACTCAAATTTCCAACAAATTCACCGGCAAACGGGGCCCAGCCGGTATCGATAAGAGCAATTTTTTTATCTTTGATCAGATACGAATTATAACTCGATCCCCGGTGAGTAGAAAGCTCTTCCCCATGAAATTTCCTCAACTCCCAGTCGATTTTCCCAACCCATATAATATTTTCTTTAATTTTAAAGCCCATCTTATATTTCCTCCCTTTTGCTTTGGATGTTATGAGAATTTAAAAATGAAATTTTGATGCGACATTAGAGAATGCTATTATCCAGTCACTATACGGATTCGTGTGCTGATATATACATTATTAACTGGAGAATGGTTTGTTGATCTATAATTTTGCAACTTTAGTGCCAGACTTTGCATAAAGCGGTTTTCGATTCCCGGGAGGCCTTTGAGAGTCTATTCAAAGGTAATTGCCAAAATACATTCGAGATATAATGTATCCGTGAAGCAGGTGCTGGAAAA
>DAOWNY010000111.1 GCA_030642325.1 Deltaproteobacteria bacterium | reverse complement strand
GCGTCGAAGTGTGTCCCAGTGATGCTTTGATCGACAAAAGGCTGAAAGGCGATGAAACTGCCGAAGAACTGGAGGATGCAATAGTACCGTGTACGGGCGCATGTCCTGCGGGAATAGATGTCCCTCGTTATATAAGGTTTGTGGCCGAAGGAAAATATCCGGAAGCTACGGCAGTGATAAGAGAAAAAATTCCTTTTCCCGGGTCATTGGGGAGGGTATGTTTCCATCCCTGCGAAGAAGGTTGCCGTCGTACCGACTTAAACGAGCCCATCTCCATCCGCAATCTTAAACGTATTGCCGCAGATCATGACGATGGAAGCTGGAAAAAGAATGTCACCACGTTCCCTCCTACCGGGAAGAAAGTAGCAATTATCGGAGCAGGACCTGCCGGTCTTACAGCGGGTTACTATCTTAAAAAATCAGGTCACGAAGTCACCATCTTTGAAAGTCTTCCGGTAGCGGGGGGAATGATGCGAGTGGGTATTCCGGAGTATCGGCTTCCCAGGGAAATTATGGCCGGGGAAATTGAGGTGATCACCCAACAGGGAGTGGAAATTAAAACAAATAGCCGTATTGAATCCCTGGATGAAATATTTAATCAGGGGTTTCATGCCGTCTTTGTGGCAGTGGGAGCTCACCAGGGAAGCAAGATGGGGATCAGCGGCGAAGATACCCCGGGAGTATTGGAAGGGATAACCTTTTTACGAGAAGCAAACCTGGGAAAGAAGGTAGAAGTAGGGGATAAGGTTGCGGTAATCGGAGGTGGAAATGTGGCCATTGATGCCGCCCGGACAGCTTTAAGGCTGGGTGCCAAGGAAGTGAGTATCCTCTATCGCCGAACCCGCGCGGAAATGCCTGCGAGCTCGGAAGAAATTGAAGCCGCTTTGGAAGAAAACATCAAGATCGATTTTCTGACTGCTCCCAAGGCAGCGGCCAATTCCCCGGACGGTAAAGTTGATCTCACCTGCGACCGGATGGAACTGGGAGAACCGGACGCAAGCGGAAGAAGAAGACCCATCCCGATTGAGGGTAGTGAATTTGTCACTAACTATAGCTCGGTGATTGCGGCAATCGGACAGATGCCGGAAGTTCCAGCCGGTTTTAATGTTTCTCTTACCCGTAAAAATACTTGTGAAGTTGATCCTGACAGTTTAGTCACCTCACGAGAGGGCGTATTTGCAGGAGGAGATGTCAGCAGGGGACCGGCCTCGGCAATCGAAGCCATTGCCGACGGCAGACAGGCTGCTTCGGCAATAGATAAATATTTAGGCGGAGAGGGGGTCATTGATGAAACATTAGTTTTACCCTCATCGCCTGATCCCTACCTGGGAAGAGAAGAAGGTTTTGCCGATTTACCCCGGGTTGCCATGCCATGCATATCGGCAGCATCCCGGATAACAAGTAATGAAGAGGTGGAGTTGGGCTTCAGTAAGGAACAGGCCGTGAAAGAAGCGCATCGCTGCTTAAATTGCGATTTAAGGCTCAACATCTCGTCACCACTGGTTCCTCCTCAAAAAAAAAGTTAAATTAAATGCGAAAAAGTCTTGACTTTGAGGGAGTTTTTTTATATATTCATATTTTTAAAAAAGCTTTGGAAACAGTTGAAGGCACAATGATTAATATATTGGTTGGACTCGGTTAGGTTTGCAGTCTTGTCACAAGAATACTAATGAAATCTGGTGGCGCAACAATGATTTGACTATGACACGCTATCCTAGCCGAGTTCAACTTTTTATTATTTCATCAAAAGGGAGGAATATAAATTTTTTATTACCCCAATTTTTACTCTCATTCTTTTCTGCTTTCAAAATCACTTGAAAGTTCAATTTCGAGTTCAACCTCAAACACTTCATCTGGTTACTCTACCGACACTCAATAAACGCAGAAACTTAGTTGAAATCCAAATTGGAATTATAGGCTTTAACCGGAAAAAATAAAGAATTTATGGTGGCGGATTTCTTGCTGCTTGGTGATATTAACCCTGACCACAATCAAGGCGATTCGTAATTATAAAATAATAAATTCTAAGGGATATGGAATGTCCAATAAATTACTTTATGTTGAAAATCTCGAAACTCCAACTGTTGATATCCTGAGTGAATTATTGTCCAACTGCGATTTAAGCATTGAAGAGGTAATAATTTTATCCATAAATTCCCTGAAGGAATTAAGTAAAAACCTGACGAACCGGGGAATAAAATGCAGAATCTTCATAAAAAAGAGTTTATCGGCTTCGGGAATTTTGAATTTGGCCGACCGGGAAGATGTGTCATTTATAGTAATCCATCTTGATAAAAATACCGGAACATCGTTGCGTGCTTCCATTGCCAAAAAAATAATAAGGGGTTCCTCGGTGCCGGCTTTAATTGTTGATCAAAACGATGGAGATACGGAGAAGAAAACCACCGGAATATTTGAACATGTAATTTTTCCAACTGATTGGTCTCCTGAATCGGAAAACGCCCTTAGATATATGTTTAACTTCAAGGAGGCCATAAAGGAGATTGAGATTGTCAATGTAATAAATCATAAACTTACTGCCGGGGACATAAGAAACCTCAAAGAAAGGCTTATCAAAACTCGTAAGTTGTGTTTGAATGAGGGGATAGATGCAGAATTTCATATTTATGCCGGTAAAACTTCCGAAGAAATAATAACAGCAGCTAAGGACTATAAGGCCAGCGCGATAATCATAGGGGCTAGATATAAAAGTATTTTTGACGGGTTTTTTTTAAAAAATGTACCTTACTCTGTTTTAGAAAAAACATCTGTTCCCACCCTGGTTGTAATTTGATTTTTTAAACCGCATTCATGCCCCGGATTTTCATGAATACGGTATTTTTGTTATGAGGTAAAATTAATATGGAAGTAACTTTATTAGTGCAGGCTACTGATGATGCTTTTAGAACGTTAGAAAATGCCCGGCAGCAGGCGATAGGCCTGTTGGATACCGCCGTTGGTTTAACAGCGGAAACCAGGAGTGTCCAAAAAAAAAATATTCAGGCCATCTTCAGAGGGGCACAGGAGACCAGATCTAAATTACAGAATTTCATCGGCACCTTTTTTCTTATGTTTGTTTTCTGGGTTCTTTTATCAGGGCGCTTTGACACCTTTCATCTTACCCTGGGAATTATTTGCTGCTTATTCATCTCCCTCCTGTCGTATGATCTGCTCTTTGCCAATATCAGGATAGGGGACTACGGGTTGGTGGTGCGAAGGTTTTTGTCCTATGCCCCATGGTTGATTTATCAGATAATATTGTCAAATTTTCATGTGGCGGCCCTGGCTTTGAAGCCTAATCTGCCGGTCGATCCGCATGTAATGAAGTTCAAGACTAAGTTGGAGACGGATATCTCCTGGGTGACCTTAGCCAACTCCATAACCCTCACCCCTGGGACTATCACCATGGATATCAAGGACGGGGAATTTTATGTCCATGCCTTGGACAAGAAGGTGGCAGATGATCTGGACACCGGAGAAATGGAGGATCGGATAGCACACATATTTATGGAAGCAGATCATATTTATGTCCAGGACGCCCTGGATGTGGCCCGAATATACGGAGCAATCAGATAATTTTGGAGGAAAAAATAAAATGATCAGGGTTACCGATGATGTAATAATCAAGACAATCGCCAGGGTCCTTACCCCGTTTATCCAGGTTTATGCCCTTTATGTGATCATGCACGGACATCACAGCCCGGGCGGAGGATTTCAGGGGGGAGTGATTCTGGCAGCAAGCTTGATTTTATTGCTCATTACCCACGGCTGGGCCGAAACCAAAAAAAAATTTTCAGAGACAAAAACGGCCGTATTCTGTGCTGTTGGGGTTTTGATCTATACCGGAATCGGAGTTTTATGTATTTTTATGGGAGGCAATTTTCTCGATTACGGAAAATTGGGCGGACTTTTAATGGTAATCCCTCCCGAAGCAAGATCTTTGGGGATTTTAGGAGTGGAAATCGGGGTGGGTATTACGGTAATGGCTGTCATGTTCTCAATTTTTTTCGATACATCCACTGGGGGCAATTCTCCTGAAGATGAAACAACATCATCTCTGCGATAAATTGAACCGGGGTTTTTTAAAAAAGACCTTCCTCATTTTTTATCAGGGAGCGTACCATGCATGAATTCTTTTTAAGCACAAGCATACTACTATGCTTTCTTGTTTTACTCTGTCTTTATCGAGGAACTGTAGGGCCGGGAGTTTTGAACAGGATCGCAGGTATCTCCGCCATCGGCACCAAAACTCTGGTTATTTTACTGCTCATGGGGTTCATCTACGATCGGGTGGAAATGTTTGTGGACATCAGCATGGTATATGCATTATTAAATTTTATTGGTACCCTGGCGGTAGCGAAGTACCTGGAGATAGAGGGGGAGGTGTGAGATGATGTTAATTAAAATTATTGCGGTGATATTTATGCTGGCGGGGTTATTCTTTTTTACTACCGCCACAATCGGTCTCCTCCGTTTTCCTGATTTTTACTCCCGGCTGCACGCCACCGGCAAGGGTGATACCCTGGCAGTTTTTTTATGTTTTCTGGGTTTAAGCCTTTATAACGGATTTAACTTGACCAGTTTAAAGATACTCTTTATTGCCGTATTCATGTGTCTGGCCCAGCCTACCGCAACCCATGCCATTTCTCGGGCGGCATTTAGATGCGGCCTTAAACCATGGATGAAAGAGGGGGAAAATAAATGATTCTGCAACTTGATTTCATATTCATACTGTTTGTAATTATTTGCGCCATTGCCGCCCTTGCGGTTAAGGACATTTTAAGTGCGGTAATTATTCTGGGAGCCTATAGTTATTTTATGTGTCTCCTCTGGACGGAAATGGGGGCAGTGGACGTTGCCTTTACTGAGGCTTCGGTTAGTGCAGGAATTGGAACGGTCCTGATGATTGCTGCCGTAAGTAAAACTACCAGGAGGTCAAAAGATTGAAATTTCTCAGTTTTATTGTTGCGGTTATCACCGGCGGGTTTCTCATTTACGGCACTCAGGATATGCCGGAATGGGGCGATCCCAATTCTCCCGCCAGCCTTCACGTTTCTCCTTATTATTTGGAAAATACCATGCACGATACCGCAACTCCCAATGTAGTCACCTCGGTTTTGGCGGACTACAGGGGTTACGATACTCTCGGAGAAACAACCGTCATTTTTACTGCCGGGATATCATGCGCCTTGATTTTAAGAAAAAGAAGGCGGAAAAAAAGAAAGTGAGAAGAACATGCTGGAACTTATAGCTGGTAAATACAACTATTGGATGTATATTGTTCTCATGATGATCGGTTTATACGGCATGATGGGCAAAAGAAATCTCATAAAGAAGGTGGTGGGAATGAGTATTTTTCAGTCAGCGATCATCCTTTTTTATGTATCAATTGCCTGCAAAAAAGGAGGAACAATCCCCATCCTGGAACATGCCCATGGACACGGGCATGAGGAGCATATAGTCCACGTCGCCTCTTATATTAATCCATTACCTCACGTGCTCATGCTTACCGCGATAGTAGTTGCGGTAAGCACCCTGGGAGTCGCCCTGGCGGTCGCAATAACTGTTTACCGAAGATACAATACATTAGAAGAAGATGAAATATTAGGGTTTAAAAATGAGTGACCAAGCGCCGGTTTTAATTGTTGCTATTCCGTTACTATTTACTTTTTTTACCTTTCTTCTGGGATGGTGGAAAGATCGTCTGTGTTATCCTCTCGTTGTGACAGCACTCTTTTCCTCTTTTCTGGCCTCCCTCTTCACCCTGAAAACCGTTATCACCCATGGAGTCGTCCATTACCGCATGGGAAGCTGGACCCCTCCCTGGGGAATAGAATACGTTATTGACCATCTTAATGCTTTTGTATTGGTTATTATTACCTTTGTAAGCCTTATGGTGGCCATATATTCGCGAAGGAGTGTAGAACGAGAGCTTCCCGATAAGATCAGCTTTTTCTATACCGTCTTCCTTCTTCAGGTAGTAGGCTTTCTGGGGATAGTGATAACCGGTGATGTATTTAATCTTTACGTGTTTTTAGAGATTGCTTCGCTGGCCGGTTATGCCCTGATTGCCGTCGGAGAGGACGGAGCTCCCCTGGCCAGTTTCAGGTACATAATCATGGGAACCATTGGTGCCTGTTTTTATTTATTGGGTGCAGGTTACCT
>DAOWNY010000155.1 GCA_030642325.1 Deltaproteobacteria bacterium | reverse complement strand
ACATAAATCCCTCTCATCTTATGGTCCGGCCAATCCGCAATTGATACCCCGGCCATGGAATTGTCGGGTTGAATCAATTGCAAAAGGGTCTGCACCCCATAAAATATTCCCGGCGCTTTGTTGCCGGCAATAATAATATTTGCAGCATTTTCTTCGGATATTTCCAGGATATACCCATCTTCGCCAAGATAACCGGGCAGCGTCAAATTATGTTGTTGTAAAATATCCACGAGATAACTGTTTTGGGAAGTACCCAGCACAATCCTTCCGGAAGGCGGCATGACAGATAAATCCACGATATCCAGGCTGATTGAATATAAATCATCCAGTTTATCTTTTAGCCAGCCGGCAGAAAAGCTGCACCGGTCATCCGACGTATCCACCCCAATAACCCAGCCCCCATCTAAAATTACCTCAGTTCCATTTGGTGCAGCCGGTTTTGACCGGGCAGTGGGCCCGGCAGCCCCATTGATGTTATGTAAAAAAATCAAAGCAGCGATACTTAAAACAATAAAGCTTGATCGATATAAACCCATCTTGTCCCCTCTATTTTCCGCCTGAAAGATTTGATTTCAAAAAAATCAGGCTGCCTCATAATGGCCGCAGCAAACCATGTTATCAATTAAATATTGAAGCAAATATTGTGCCATTTTTCGAGGAAAACAAAAAAAGGGAAGATTTTTCAGGATTTAAATGGGGGAGTTGTCCGTTCAAACGAAATGAAATAACCGACGTAACAACTCAGAATTCAGAAATCTGAGTTGTTACGATATGTTTAACATACCATTGATATGCCTTTCTGATCCCTTCTTCCAGCCCTGTTTTTTCCTTCCAGCCCAGGTCATGGAGCAGGGAAACGTCCAGGAGTTTTTGGGGAGTTCCGTCCGGTCTGGCGGGGTCAAACCGAAAATCACCGTTGAACCCGGTCACCCGGGCCACTATTCCGGCAAGTTCCCGGATCGATATATCTTTACCGGTCCCGACATTTACTATCTTGATCCCGTCGTAATGATCCATTAAATACAAACATGCATCAGCCATGTCATCCACATACAAAAACTCTCGCCTGGGAACCCCGGTTCCCCAAACTTCCACTTCCTTCAAACCTTTAACCCCGGCTTCATGAAACTTCCTGATAAATGCCGCCAAAACGTGGGAGGTTTCCAGATCAAAATTATCGTTGGGGCCGTAAAGATTGGTGGGCATCACACTGATATACCGGGTATCATATTGCCGGTTGTATGACTGGCACATCTTAACACCTGCAATTTTTGCAATGGCATAGGATTCATTGGTAGGTTCCAGTGAACCTGAAAGGAAATAATCTTCCTTAATGGGCTGGGGGCACAGCCGGGGATAGATGCAGGAACTTCCCAAAAAAAGAAGCTTTTTTACCCGGTTGAGATAGGATGCATGGATGATGTTGGTCTGAATGGCCAGGTTGTTATAGATAAATTCGGCCGGGTACCTGCTGTTTGCCATAATCCCTCCCACCTTTGCCGCGGCAAGAAAAACGTACTCCGGCTTCTCCTGATCAAAAAATTGTTCCACTTCCTTCTGCCTGGTAAGATCCAGCTCATGGTGGGTACGATACACAACATTTTCGTATCCAAGCTCCGGAAGCTTCCTTAAGATGGCTGATCCAACCAGCCCATGATGCCCGGCTATATATATTTTGGAGTTTTTTTTCATTTTTTAGGCAACATTACAGGAATTCCAGAATTATTAAAAACCCTGTTTATTGAGTTGATACTAATTATGATTACTCAAATCGATTAAATATCCGAAAACCTGCCCGGGAGCATATCTTGTCTTTTTCCGCTTCCTTAAGATCTTCCCGAACCATTGTTGATACCAGATCATCAAATGATACCCTGGATTTCCATTTCAGGACCGAATTAGCCCTGGTGGGATCACCCAGAAGAGAATCCACTTCAGTGGGCCTGAAATAACGGGGATCCACTTCCACAAAAATTTTACCACACTCCGGGTCCCTTCCTTTTTCGTGCACCCCGCTCCCTTCCCAAACAATATTTATACCCACCTCAATAAAGGCCTTTTCCACAAACTCTCTTACCGAATGGGATTCACCGGTAGCAATCACAAAATCACCGGGTTTTTCTTGCTGCAGCATCAGCCACATGGCCTCCACAAAATCTCCCGCATACCCCCAGTCTCTTTTTGCATCCAGGTTTCCCAGATAAAACTTATCCTGCATACCCAGTTTGATACGCGCCACTGCCCTGGTAATTTTTCTGGTGACAAAGGTTTCCCCCCTTAAGGGAGATTCATGATTAAAGAGAATTCCGTTACAGGCGAATATATTATAAGCCTCCCGATAGTTGACGGTTATCCAGTAGGCATACAACTTTGCTGCCGCATAAGGACTGCGGGGATAAAAAGGGGTGGTCTCGCTTTGGGGGATCTCCTGAACCTTTCCGTAAAGCTCGCTGCTCGATGCCTGATAAAACCTGGTTTTACCCTCCAAGCCCAGAATCCTGATTGCCTCAAGAATCCTCAATGTGCCGAGGGCATCGGCATTGGCGGTATATTCAGGGGTTTCAAAAGAAACTTTAACGTGACTTTGGGCCGCCAGATTATAGATTTCATCCGGCTGAATATCCTGAATAATACGGATCAAATTTGTTGAATCTGTTAAATCTCCGTAATGCATGAAAAATTGAACATTTGCCTCGTGAGGATCATGGTATAAATAATCGATCCTGGCGGTGTTAAAAGATGAAGATCGCCGTTTAACCCCATGCACTTCATAACTCCCTTTGCTTAAAAGAAAGTCGGCTAAATATGCACCGTCCTGGCCGGTAACTCCGGTTATTAAGGCTTTTTTCATCAGCGTTCTCTTTTCCTTAACAAAAATTTCAGCAACAATTCAAGGTTAACAGTTATCGGTTGACAATAACATTAAAGTAAGAGACTTATGCTACCTGAAGCCATCAACATCAATGCTTTTTTGATATCATCTTAAGTGTTATTAATATCAATGAATCTATCTTCTTTTTTATCTGAACCACATCTTCCTCCAGGGAGAAAAGACGTTTTTCCCAATCGGTTTTTTCCTCTTCCCCGGACGGTGAATTGTATTCCGGCAAAAATAACCCTGTTGCTTTTTTACTTTCCACCACCTCGTCTATTACCCGGTCGTCAATTTGGGATAACTCATCGGCAAAGCCATAAACCAGGGCTGCATCGCAGATTACATTAATGATCCGGGGAATCCCTTCCGAATGTTGTGCAATTTTATTGATGGCTTCCCCGGTAAAAAGCGAAGATGAATCGCCGCCGGAAACATTGAGACGATGTCTGATGTAAACACCAACTTCTGAAGGTTCAAGACCCTTCAGATAACAACTGGCGGTTATTCTCTGGGCAAACTGGGCCATATCTTTCGTAACAAGGACTTCCTTAAGATTTGGCTGCCCCAGCAAAATTATCTGGATCAAATGATCATTTTCCGTCTGGAGGTCCGAGATCATTCTTAACTCCTCTAGTACCTGCGGGGAAAGATTCTGGGCTTCATCGACGATTAAGACAGCTTTTTTCCGGTTGTGGTAGGTTTCCGTCAGAAAATTCTTGAGGGTTATATAAAGGGAAATCTTTTCGTCGCTCTTGTAATCAAGCCCGTATTCCTGAAGCACCGTCTGCAGAAACTGGATGGGAGTCACATTGGCATTTGCAATTGTAGCAAGCTGGACCTCGTCCCCGATTTTACGCAACAGGCGTTTAACCAAAGTGGTCTTGCCCGTCCCTATTCCCCCGATAATTACCGTAAATCCGGCCTGATTGGTAAGTCCGTAACTAAGGTAGTCCAAGGCCAGTTTATGCCCCCGACTGGAAAAAAAATAATCCGGGTTGGGAGTAATTTTGAAGGGTCTTTCTTTAAGGTTATAGAATTTTTCGTACATAAAAAAACGGGGATATCCATTGGAGGATTAACAATTTAAGGTAAATTGCCTTAGTGTCAGAGCATTAGTAGTAATGCTTTCTATCCGGTATTTCTCCCTTGTTTAAGACCAGACCGATCAAGTTACGATCCTCCAAAAGTTCCAGGGATTTTTTGATGTGAGGTATTTGGGTTTTTCCGGCCTCCACTACCAGGATTACTCCATCCAGGTATTTGGATAAAATCAATGAATCGGCACTTTCGATCAAGGGGGGGGAATCAAAAATAACGTAGCGCTCCGGATATCTTACCTTCAGTTCCGCAACCAGCTTTTCCATTCTGGGGGCGCCTACCACTTCAGACGAGTTACCCACACTTTGATGCCCCGGTAACAGCAAAAGCTGACGGATCCCCGGATTAATCAACAGATCGGGGAGGGCGGCGTCCTTGAGCAGATAATCGGACAAGCCCGCAGCAGGCTTAATATCAAATAATTTATGCTGAGATGGTCGCCTTAAATCGGCATCCACCAGAAGAACGGTGTGGGTCGCTTCCTTGGCCAGGCTGATCGCAAGATTGGCAGCGGTCAAACTTTTTCCCTCTTCCCTGAAGGCACTGGTGATAAGAATTGTGTTCAGTCCTGCCGATTGAGTCTGCTCTATAATTTTCGTCTTTATAATTTTATATTGATCGGAAATCAAATCATTGTCAAAGCAGGCAACCAGCCGATTGGCCATAAGCCTCTCATCGCTTGTCTTAACCACCTTGCTTCTATGATAGCTGATCTCCATGGGAAAAGAAGATGCACTTT
>DAOWNY010000081.1 GCA_030642325.1 Deltaproteobacteria bacterium | reverse complement strand
GCTGCGATAATTGTATTTACTTGATATCCCTTTTAATAAATGATATATTAAAAACACAAATTTTTAAGGGTTTTTCGTTTGTTTCGTAGCTACTTAGGTTTTTGTATTCGCGGTTGGCAGTGCTTTTACTCTTCATTTTTTTTGAGATAATTGATAAACCCGTGAGAGGCAGCACGTGAGTGTTCAGTTTTTTCGTAGATGCTCAAGTGATATGTATTTTTTAATGGAGGGCGACATGGAGTTTGCACTGGCCTTTAAGTGCAAGACCGCTCAGCATATCGTTTAAGCCGGACGAACTCCGCATTCGTTTCGTCCTTGAACCTTGGAACCCGAGTGGTTTTGTTTTTAAATTTTATGAGATTAGGAATTTAGTTTTATCGATAAAAATAAATCAATCATGGACGCTGATCCCTCTTGTCCCCCGGGGAAGTTATATATTGTTTCTACCCCGATAGGAAACCTGGAAGATATTACCCTGAGAGCACTGAGAACTCTAAAAGAGGTTGATTTGATTGCCGCTGAGGATACCCGCAAGACCAAGATACTTCTCAATCATTATCAAATCAAGACCCCGATGACGAGTTATTTTGAGCACAATAAGTTCAAAAAGGGCGGATTATTAATTACAAAAATGACAGAGGGAAAAAGTATCGCTCTGGTTACCGAGGCGGGAACACCTACCATTTCGGATCCAGGTTATTACCTTATCCAACTGGTCATAAAAAATTCCATCCATGCCGTTCCTATTCCCGGAGTATCGGCAGCCATTGCCGCTTTGAGTGTATCCGGGCTTCCCACCGATCGGTTCACTTTTGAAGGATTTTTACCTTCCTCTCCACGCAAGAGGAGAGTTGCATTGGAAAAGATGAGATACCGGAAACCGACCATGATTATTTACGAATCTCCCCGGAGGTTAAAGGCTACTCTCCAGGATCTTGTGGAGATATTTGGGCAAAGAAAGGTTGTAATTGCCCGGGAATTGACTAAAATTTACGAAGAGATTCTGAGGGGGACAGCTTTAGAGGTATCAGACAACTTAAAAAACAGAGAGCTTAAGGGAGAAATTACCATCATAATATCCGGGAGTGATGGCTCTGAAGAAGAAGGGATGGCCATCGAGGAAGAGATAAAATTGTATCGAAAAAGTTTGAATCTCCCATTAAAGGATTTAATCGCAATTATTTCTGAGGAGAGGGGAATTTCCAAAAGAGAAGTATATCAAAGTAGTTTAAAATTGAGGAAGGAGAGTGATTCATTTCGCTAAGATGAGTGCTATGGAAAGCAGAACTTTTGTAATTAAAAATAAATTTGGTATTCACACCAGGCCGGCCGTTCTTTTGGCAAAGACGGCCATTAAATTTGATTCTGATATTTTGTTTGTTAAAAATGATCTGGAAATTGACGGAAAGAGCGTAATGGGGATACTACTCTTAACTGCTGAGCGTGGCAGCAGCATTACAGTCAGGGCAAAAGGAGAAGATGCAATGGCGGCTGTCAAAGCCCTTGAAGAATTATTTGATACTAAGTTCGGAGAGGAATAATGGTAATTAAAGCAAAAAAGAAAAATTTATTTCTAAAGGGTGTGGGAGTTTCACCCGGGATTGCGATGGGAAAAATTTTTATCCTGGATTCCGGCAAGAGTAATTTAGATTCCTGTCCCATCAAGCTCATTGATGAATCGTCAGTCTCCTCCGAAATAGATCGATTCTACGCAGCGGTGGAAGAATCCAAGAAACAGCTTTTGAGGATAAAAGAGAGGGTTGCTCCCATCGGGGGAGGCAAGGAGCATACCTATATCCTGGATGCCTATTTAATGATGCTGGATGATGAATTCATCGTTGATAAAACTGCCAGAATAATTAAGGCGAAAATGATTAACGCAGAATGGGCGTTGAATAAGACTCTATATAAGCTCCAGAATATCCTGGAAAAATCTAAGGATGAATATCTCCGGGAAAGAAAGCGTGACATTAATTATATCAAGAACCATATTTTGAGAAACTTGACAGGCAAAGAGCAGAAGGATGTTTCTCAAATGGATGAGGATAGTATTATGGTTGCCCATGATATTTCTCCTGCCGAGACCGCTCAGATGGTTCGAAGTAAGGTGATGGGATTTGCCAACGATATGGGGGGCAAGACGTCTCATACCGCTATTATGGCCAAGTCTCTCAAGATTCCGGCGGTATTGGGGCTGGAAAGAATTACTCAGCTTGCCAATATGGGGGATTTCATCATTATTAATGGGACTACAGGAGAAGTGATACTTAACCCCAATAAAAAGACTATCAAGGAATATCAGGCAAAAGCGAACGAGTATAAATATTTTGAGAAAACTCTATTTAAATACAGTAAGTTACCTGCTGAGACTAAAGATGGGTTTCGAATCGAAATTTGTGCTAACATTGAATTAATCGAAGAAATTCCCTCAGTTTTGGAGTACGGTTCGGAGGGGATCGGGCTATACAGAACAGAGTTCCTTTATCTCAATCGAGCCAGCCTTCCCACTGAAGAAGAACACTTTGATGCTTATAGAGAAGTATTGGAAAAGATTGCTCCTTATTCGGCTACCATAAGAACCCTGGATATAGGGGGAGACAAGTTTCTTTCCAACCTGAATCTGGCAGAAGAGATGAACCCTGCTTTAGGGCTTAGGGCGATCAGATTTTGTCTGAAGGAGATAGAAATCTTTAAAGTCCAGCTGAGAGCAATTTTAAGGGCCAGCTCCTATGGAAAATTGAGAATTTTATTTCCAATGATTTCGGGAATTGAGGAGATTCGTCGGGTAAAGGAAATTCTCAACGAGGTAAAGAATGAATTAAGCAAAGGCGGGGTCGCCTTTGATGGTGATGTTGAGATCGGGATAATGATTGAGATTCCTGCTGCTGTGGCCATAGCCGATATCCTTGCCCGCGAAGTGGATTTTTTTAGTATCGGCACCAATGATCTTATTCAATATTCACTTGCCATTGACCGGGTTAATGAACATGTGAATTATCTTTATAATCCCTTGCACCCAGCTGTTTTAAGGCTGATTAAAAGTGTAGCGGAAGCTGCGCACAGGGCAGGAATAACCATCGCCATGTGCGGGGAAATGGCTGGTGACCCGTTATATATTCCGATTTTATTGGGGTTTGGGCTAAACGAGCTCAGCATGGACCCCCACTCTATCCCCCGGGTAAAAAAGATTATCCGTTCGACCACGATAAAGGAGTCCAGGGAGTTGTTGGAAAATATTATGAAATTAGCTACCACCGATGAAATTGAAGATTATATTCAAACGGAACTTGCCAAACAGTTTCCCGATGAATTTCCAATTGCAAACCTTTCCGTCCATTAGAATTTAAAGGAAAAAGCATAACCTAACCGTGCACGGTTAGGTTATGCTTTTTCCACCTTTTGTTTCCCGGATTGGATGCAGGGGGTGCTAAAAGGGCACATCATCATCCGGTGGGTGAGGGAAATTTTAAAAAGACAAAGTATTAACAGGGGCTTGTTGACATTTTCCTAAAATTTTTTTGGTTTTTTCGATCAGTTTCGAATTACATGGTATCTATTTATCCGATTTGTTGTTTTCGTAACAGGCGGTAATGTTTATCGAGATTCCTCCCCGCACGTTGAATTTTCCGATCACTTCCGCCCATTGGGGCCGGCAGGCCTCGACAATATCATCCAGAATTTTATTGGTAACGTGCTCGTGAAATGCACCATGATTACGGTAAGAGGCGAGATACAACTTGAGAGATTTGGACTCAATACACAGCTGATCAGGGACGTAATTGATATAAATGGTGGCAAAATCAGGCTGTCCGGTTTTGGGGCATAGGGAGGTAAATTCCGGGCAGACAAACTGGATGGTATATTTTCTTGCCGGATATTGGTTCTTAAAACTTTCAAGCTTTGCTTCCTCGGGAGATCGGGGAAATCCTGCTTCCTTTTTGCCCAAAAGGGTCAAATTATCCATCTGCCTCCTTCTTTTGCTGCACCCATCGTGAGTTTTGGTATTCAGGTTGTTCGAATTTTAATTTGTCAAAGTTCGCAGGGCTGTTTTCCATGCAATACTTTTTGACCAATATTTCCGCTAAAGGGCGTCCAATGCCTGCTGGAAGGTTTGATTAACAATCCGGAGATAAGTTTCCCGGGGCATCATATTACGTTCTATGGTCCGGAGGGCTTCTGCGGGCATTTGACCATTTTTTACCAACTGTTTTCCGGTCTCCTTTGCTGCCGTAAAGATGTCTTCCAGTGATTCACCCTCTTTAATCATGGGTTTCAGCGCCAATGCATGCGGCCTTAGGAGTGAACCCTTAAATTCTCTCGCCACATTTTTGCTAAAGGCCTTCATGTGGACAAGGAGGGGCTCGAAATTGTCCATTTCAAAGCCGCCACAGCTGGAAACCAAAACTACTTGACCGCGCTTTGTTCCTTTGCGTAGAAGGTGACGACAGTGGCCGTCACGTAATTCCAAAAAAGGCATAAGAAGAGGAATGATTCGATCCATCAGGTTTTTCATGGGTCCGGTAATCCCATCTACATAAACGGGGCTGACCAATATCCAGAGATCCGCATCGGCAAGCCGGGGGAGGAGGGCGGACATGTCGTCATCCAGGGAGCACCTGCCCGGGGTCTTAAGCCAGCAATTTCCGCAACCCTGACAAGGTTTGATTGCCAGTTTTTTGGTATGGAAGAGTTCAATCTTTGCTCCTGCCTCTCTGATTCCCTCAATAAAGGGGCCGAGGATCAGGGCGGTATTGCCTTGGTCCATCATGGGGCTTGAGTTGATCGCTATCACTTTCATGTTATGCAACCTCCCGTTCTGTTGCCGCCATGGATACAACAAGGTTATGGTTGTTTTCCATTTATTGTATCCGGCATTGTTTAAGTTGATAATAAAACATTTTATTCATGCTATCATTTATTACCACTTTTTACAAAACATTTTGCGCAATTACTCGGTTCAAAGCTCCAGGGTTCACGGTTCCGTTCTTGCCATTTGTCATTATTTTTGTTAATATATCACCAATCTAAATCAGGTTTTGTTGTCTGGGATCTTGACCGTATAAGTTTTTTTACTGAAACCTTTAATTTTTAAAGGTTTAGTGTCATCAGGGACAAAATGCCATGCCCTGCGCAAGGGGTTACACTGGAAATATAAGCATATTTAAGAGGTGAGAATGATTTATCAGGCTGATGCTGATCTTGTTTACCGGATGGACGTGAAAGATCCCGATAGTTTTTGTTTTGAAATGGGAAAATACAGACCTCCCAATGAAGGACAGGATCTTTCACTTCTGATGAGAATCACCAGAAATTGTCCGTGGAATAAATGCCTGTTTTGCAATATGTATAAGGGGGAGAAGTTTTCTCTGAGAAAAGTACCGGAAATCAAAAAAGATATTGACGTAGTTAAGGTATTGGCACATGAGATTAAGGCCGCTTCTTTGAAGCTTGGCTTTTCAGGAGAAGTAAATGATGCGGTAATCAAGGCGATTTACCAGGGGAATCCAGAGATTTTTGGGGGAGAATCCCTTAATAATGAGGCGGCATCCGTAAAATTTCAAAACCTCATTAATGTTGCAAACTGGCTTAATACCGGAGCAAGAACAGTTTTTTTTCAGGATGCCAATTCTCTCATCATGAAAACACCGCAATTAATCGAGGTAATAATATATTTAAAAGATGCCTTTCCCACCATCGAGAGGATCACTTCTTATGCCCGGTCAAAGACTTGTGCAAGGAAATCACCTGAGGAGTTGAAAGAGCTTAAAGAGGCCGGACTAACCCGGCTGCACGTTGGAATGGAATCCGGTTGCGATGAAGTGCTTCAACTGATTCGCAAGGGAGTAACCGCCAAAGATCATATTGAAGGCGGGAGAAAGGTAGTTGAATCCGGGATTTCTCTTTCCGAATACATCATGCCCGGGGTGGGGGGAAAGAGATGGACCAAAAAGAATGCCCGGGAAACGGCTCGGGTGCTTTCTGAGATAGATCCTGACTTCATCAGGGTCAGAAGCTTTATTGCCATCAATAATACGCCGTTATGGGAGGAGTCAAAAACAGGCGATTTTGAGACGCTTTCAGAAGATGAGATGGTTGATGAGATGGAAATACTTTTAGAAAATCTTGATTGCAATTCTTATCTGACTTCCGATCACATAATGAATTTGTTAACCGAAGTTGAAGGTAAATTTCCCGAAGATAAAGACAGGTTGCTTAATATAATCAAAGATTATAAGAATAAAACTATCCTGGAGAGACTTGATTTCCAGCTTAATCGAAGACTAATTCCCCGTGTCGGATTTGGAAAGCTCAGTTTAGGGTTGGAGCAAAAGGTTCAAGAAGCAAGGCTGGCAATACAAAAAGGGCTGCCCGATGCCGGAAAAAAAACGGTTATCGCCCTTGAAGGTTTAAAGGAAGGTTTTGTCTGATTTTAAACTAGTGCTTGCAAAATTTGCAATTATTTTTTTTAGATATAACATACTGTAATTTATTATGTTTTTTAATAATCAGCGGGTATTTTATTTTAGCAATTCAGCGCTAGTCATTCGTCGCTATTTTTGACTTGTTATTAATTATTCTTGGAGTGATAAAAATTGTCAGATCTGATTTGACTTTTTCTATAAAAGATTTTCTAAACAGTCTGCCGAATAAGGGAATTTTTGAAAAGAAGGGGACCCATTCTTCAATTTCCACCTCGTTTTCCTCAATGATTCCTCCGATTACTACAGTTTGCCCATCCCTCACTAAAACTTCGGTCTCCGCCTTTTTTGTATCAATTCCCGGCTCACCTCCCGCCCCGGTTTGGGACGACTTCTGATCCTTCTTGACGGATATTTTCATTATGACGCTGCCGTCAGGGGTGATGTGGGGCCTTACCTTTAATTCCAGAGTGGCTTTTTTAAATTCAGTGGAGGTTACACCCTGTTCGGAGAGCTTAAGATAGGGAAGGTCCACCCCCTGTTCGATGACTGCCTCTTTATTATCCAGGGTCATGATTCTCGGACGGGAGATGATCGTAACCTTATCTTCCTTCTCCAGGGCGTTTAGTTCGATGTCAAGGCTCAGAGAATTGGAAATAAAACCAAAGGCCATCTGCCCCAGTGCCCCGCTGGCCAGCGCTCCTGCCCCGGCAGCGGCATCATAATTGTAACCCAATAAATTTGGAGTGTGAATATTTCCTTCTGCTGGTGGGCGATAGGTTGAATCACCCTTGCCTAATGATTGAGTGCGGTATTCGGCATTCCATCGAATCCCGATATCCTTTGTGTATGACGGATTGAACTGGACAACCCTTGCCTCGATTAAGACCTGGGGAGTGGGTTGATCCAATTTGATTATAAATTTCCTTACTCTTTCTATTGTTGTCTCAACATCCCTGACAATTAAGGCATTGGTTCTTTCGTCGGTACTAACTTTGCCCCGGTCCGGGGTAAGTATACTCTCAACTTGAGAAACTATGTCATCCGCATTGGCATAATTAACAAAAAGAACTTCGGTGGCCAAGGGGGCGAGAATTTCCTTTGCTTTTCTGGCAGCAAGGATTTTTGCTTCCTTGTTTTTGAGTTCAGCCTCAATCTCTTTGCGGGGAGCAATGCGAATCACATTCCCCACTTCCAGTTTATCTAATTTATTATTTTGCAGGATTACATCCAGGGCTTGATCCCAGGGAACATCAATCAACTTGATGGTAACGGTTCCCTTCACTCG
>DAOWNY010000235.1 GCA_030642325.1 Deltaproteobacteria bacterium | reverse complement strand
CATTAATTTTTTTGAACTTTCAGTTCCCTGTCAATACATTCAATTTCATCCGGGTCTAATTCCCCGTAGCTTGCTGCGGTATAGTTCATTATGAATTGTTTGCATGTCGAATTTTTGTTGTGAGTTAAAAAAATTGATGTGGGAGAATGCAAATGTCCGATGAAAGGATTCTAATTGTTGATGATGAGAAGAAAAATCGAGATTTTCTCGCAGAAGTTTTGAGGGAAGATTATAGTGACGTATCCACCGCCGAAGATGGACTTGGTGCCATTGATCTGATTAAGAAAATAGATTTTAATCTGGTCTTAACCGACTTAAGAATGCCGGGGGCGGATGGTATTGAGGTATTGAGAAATATAAAGGAAATAAACTCCCAGACAGTGGGAATTGTATTTACCGGTTTTGGAACGATAAAGACGGCAATAGATGCCATGAAGGCCGGGGCTTATGATTATATCACCAAACCGTTCAAGATTGATGAAATAAGAATGGTTATAGATAAAGCCCTGCAATACCAGAAACTTCATAGTGAAAATTTCTTGCTGCGGCAGCAATTAAAGCAAAAATATAAATTTGAGAATATTATCGGCTACAGTGATGAAATGCAACATGTATTCGAATTGATTGAGAAAGTAGCCGACAGTGAAAGTAACATCATGATTTATGGAGAGAGCGGAACCGGCAAAGAGCTCATTGCCAAAGCAATCCATTTTAACAGCAGACAAAGAGATAATGCATTGATTCCGGTAAACTGCGGGGCCATCCCGGAAGGACTCCTTGAAAGCGAACTCTTCGGTTACGAAAGAGGGGCATTTACCGGTGCAATGAGGACGAGAGTAGGGAGATTTGAGCTGGCGAATGGGGGAACCATTTTTCTTGATGAAATTGGTGATATGAGCCCCGGTCTTCAGGTGAAGGTCTTGAGGGTACTCCAGGAACAGCAGTTTGAACGGTTGGGGGGCGTTAAAACCATCAAAACAAATGTTAGGGTAATTGCCGCAACCAATTGCAATCTGGAAAAAGAGGTGGAAGATGGTAATTTCCGGGAAGATCTTTATTATCGCTTGAATGTGATACCCATCGTTGTCCCCCCCCTTAGAGATAGGAAGTCTGACATTCCTTTTCTGGTCGACCATTTCTTTCGCCATTTTATCCGGGTAAAAAATAAGAATATCAAGGAAATTTCACAGGATACCATGAAATATTTTATGAACTTTGACTGGCCAGGGAATGTGAGAGAACTGGAAAATATGATTGAACGACTGGTTATCTTAAAGGGTAAAGGGGTGATAGTACCTCAGGACCTACCCGAAAAGCTGCTTGAAATCAGAAGTGAAAGTGCTCTTTCCAAAAATATTGAGATTCCCGATGGAGGAATATGCTTTAAAACGGCGGTGAGTGAGTTCGAAAAAGAACTTATCCTGAAAGCATTACAAAAAAGCAAATGGGTAAAAAACAGGGCTGCCGATTTATTAAAATTGAATCGTACAACTCTGGTGGAAAAAATCAAGAAAAAACATTTGGAAAAGGCCACCCCTGATTTTATATCCCAGCAGAGTTGATTTTATTCGCATCATCATCATCATCCTTCCTTATTTTATTTATCTAAAACTTCTACATGGGGCTAAGCGTGCCTTTTTTTGATATAGCACTATTACAATCCTTAACCATATGATTTTAAGGAAGTAATTGTAATCATTACATTCAAATCAAGAACAAAATAGTATAATTTAATCCTATGGGAAGTCCCATTTTTTAACCAATTATATCAATTAGTTTCCTGACTACGTGCTAACCATTCACAGATATTAAGCTATTAAGCGGGTAAGTCGAATTGCCTAGAACGGCTTAACAGCTGTAAGCTCGCCCAAAGGGCGCTAACTTGATTGAACCTTCAGCCTTTTGCCGCATGGACCAGACAACTGAATCTGCGGTTGTTGCCTTTCAATAATTCTCAATTATCCCCCCAATTTAATTATCCAATCCTGTCAATATCATGACAATTTGTCAATTAAATGACAAAAATAGCTCAGCCTGAATCGCTGTAACGCTCTCCCAGAGATGGAAATTCTTTCCTTTCCCGACTATGGCAAGAAGTTTGCATTAAATACAATAATCTTCTTCGATTATTCTTCGGTTTAAATTGTAAGGAGTTGAGGTTTGGGAGTTAACGGCGTGATATTGACTTTTTATGGAACCATAAAAGATGGACAAAGATAAATTATGACTGAGCAGACATTATCGCAGGAAGAGGTTGATGCCCTACTGAGAGGCATCACCGACGGAGAAATTGAAAAGGAAGTCGCCGGGGGAGGCGATGAACCGGAAGGAGAAATTACCAAATACGATTTCACCAACCAAGAGAAGGTGATGCGGGGGCGAATGCCTGCTTTGGACATGATTCATGAGAGATTTGCCAGGTTTTCTCAATCCTATTTAGAGAGTCTGCTGGGAAGAATTATTCAAGTGGATATAAACTCAACTGAAATGATGAAGTACGGTAAGTTCATCAACTCTTTACCGGTTCCTACAAGCCTGAGTATCTTCAGTATGAATCCCCTGCAAGGATCTGCCGTCATGGTAATAGAGAGCAGGATTGTTTTCACGGCAATTGACATCCTTTTCGGGGGAGATGGAAAAAAAAAAGTTAAGATCGAAGGGAGAGAATTCACTTCCATCGAACAGAGAATTATTAAAAAAATGGCCGTAGCATTACTAAAGGATTTGGAAAAGGCGTGGAGTTCTCTTTATAGGATTTCTGCAAAACTGATTAAAACCGAGATCAATCCTCAGTTTGCCGGCATCGTTCCTCTTAGCGTTACAGTTTTGGTATCCTCCTTTGAGGTTGAACTGGATGAAATCAAGGGAAATATTTTATTGGCGGTCCCCTATTCACTGGTTGAGCCGGTGGTAAGTAAGCTTAATGCCGGTTTCCAGGGTGATCAGCTTGATTTAAATGATAGCAGGTGGCCTTCGATTTTAAAGGAATCCTTAAAAGAAGTAAGGTTGGAAGTCGGTGTGGAACTGGGAGTAAGCGGATTAACTCTGGGTGAGTTGTTGAATCTGCGGGTGGGTTCGGTACTACCGTTGAACAAACATACTACGGATGAGCTGGAGATAAAAGTGGCGGGATCCACCAAGTTCAAAGGCTATCCGGGGTTATTACGGGGGAATAAAGCGGTTCAAGTATCTTCAATGATATAGGGAGGGGGTGAGCAGCATTGTCGGATGGTAACGATAACCAGGAGGATAGTGAGGCAGGGGAGGACATAAAAAAATTCGATACGGACGGGGAAGATGACGACATTTCCTGGGACGACGCAAAGGAAGATCTTGATAAACAGAAAGAGATGATAAAGGAGGAGGCGCAGGGAAAGAAAGAGAACGAAGATTCCGATGACGACATTTCCTGGGACGACGCAAAGGAAGATCTTGAT
>DAOWNY010000197.1 GCA_030642325.1 Deltaproteobacteria bacterium | reverse complement strand
TGTAATAGCAAAACATCCTGTGATCATTTTGGCTAATAGCTAACTGCTAAAGGCTAACCGCTCAATTCAGGTTGTATTAATTACTCGGCTTGTCAGGTTTACGGTTGGTCATGCCCTTCATCTTTTTTACAGTTTGTGTGCAATTAAAACCCATTTTTACTAATAATTCAAGAAAATTTGTAAATTTACCATCTAACCATCTTTTAATGGAATTGTCCTTAATGGAGTGAGGATGGTTTTTTAGTACCTGAAAATGACAAAAAGATTTCATGTGGCAATAAATGAGTAGTTGCAGGATTAGAATAAATTTACCGTGCCCATGTCGTCTTGACTACCTTTCGGTGGTATGTTAGAAAAAAATAGATGGTTTTTTTAATTGCCGTTGAAGCAGCCGCAATTTCAAGAAATGAATCTGTTTTTATAATTATAATTTAGGGGGATGCCATGGCGGTGGTAACAAAAGAGATAATGATTTCTACTAAAGGTTTCAGTGATCTTCAGAATATTACCCCCCTGGTGGAAGATTTTGTTGGCGGGCTTCCTTTTTCTGAGGGATCAATTAATGTTTTTGTGCCGGGTTCAACGGCCGGCATTACCACGATTGAGTTTGAACCGGGTGCGACAAAGGATTTGCAGGAAGCCTTCGAGCGTTTAATTCCCCAGGCTGATAATTACAGGCACAATTTACGGTGGGGTGACGGAAACGGATTTTCCCATGTTCGGGCGGCGATCTTAAAGGCTTCTCTGACCATTCCGTTTGCTTCGAGTGCTCTTTTATTGGGGACATGGCAGCAGATTGTAATTATGGATTTCGATAATAAGGGAAGGAATAGAAGGATAATCTTGCAGGCAATCGGTTAAACAATGCCGTTTTCTTTAATAAAAACCGTGAACAGTTACCATTATTTTTTGCCCTGGGATGATATTTGATGAAAAAGTTTAAATTAATTTCCGACTTTAAGCCCAAGGGTGATCAGCCCCAAGCGATCGAAAAACTGGCGGGAGGCATTCAGGGTAACCGGAACCACCAGGTTTTGCTGGGGGTTACCGGTTCCGGCAAGACCTTTACCGTGGCCAACGTTATTGCCAAAGTTCAGAAGCCCACTCTTGTAATCGCCCCCAACAAAATTTTAGCCGCTCAACTTTACGGGGAATTCATGGAACTGTTTCCTGAAAATGCGGTTGAATATTTCGTCAGTTATTACGACTATTATCAGCCGGAGGCATATATCCCCCGCACTGACACCTATATACAAAAGGATGCCAGCATAAATGAAGAAATTGACAAGATGCGTCATTCCGCCACCCGTTCCCTTTTGGAAAGAAGCGATGTGATTATTGTGGCCAGTGTCTCCTGCATTTATGGCCTCGGTTCCCCCGAGGCCTATAGCGGAATGCTGGCCTTTGTCCAAAAAGGAACGGAGATCCCCCGTGACGAGTTTCTTGCCAAGCTAGTTGAGATCCGTTACGAACGCAATGACTTAGATTTTTATCGGGGCACGTTTAGAGTCAAGGGAGATGTGGTGGAAGTTTTTCCCGCCTACGAGGCGGATAAGGCGCTTCGCATTGAATTTTTTGGTGATGAAGTGGATTCCATTTCGGAGGTCGATCCCCTCCGGGGGAACGTGATCAAAAAACTGGATAAGGTTGCCATTTATCCCGGAAGCCATTACGTTACCACCCGGGAAAAAATGAAAGGAGCAATAAAAGAGATTAATGCTGAATTGAAGGAGAGGATTCTGGAATTCTACTCTCAAGAAAAATTGATCGAGGCCCAGCGGATTGAGGAGAGGACCAACTTCGATCTGGAGATGCTGGAAGAAGTCGGGTATTGCACGGGCATTGAGAATTATTCCAGGCATCTTACCGGCAGGAAGCCCGGGAAACCGCCTCCCACCCTGATGGATTATTTTCCTTCCGATTACCTGGTGGTGGTCGATGAAAGTCATGTTACCATCCCGCAACTGAATGGAATGTTTCTGGGCGACCGTTCCCGTAAGAGCTCTTTAGTGGAACACGGATTTCGGCTTCCATCAGCCATGGATAACCGCCCTTTGATGTTTAAAGAATTTCAAGAACGGGTTTCACGGGTGATTTACGTATCAGCCACCCCGGCGGATTATGAACTGAAAAGATCGCAGGAATACGTGGTAGAGCAGATCATACGTCCCACCGGAATAATCGATCCCAAACTTTCCGTTAAACCGGCCGATTCCCAGGTGGACGATCTTTTCGGCGAAATTCAAAACAGGGTAGGGCGAAAACAGCGAACCCTGATTACCACATTAACTAAACGGATGGCGGAAAATTTGTGCGAGTATTACGATAATCTGGGTCTGAAGATAAAGTATCTCCATTCGGACATTGATACCCTGGAAAGGACGGAAATCATCCGGGATTTAAGGCTGGGCAAGTTTGATGTCCTGGTGGGTATCAATCTTTTAAGGGAGGGTCTGGATATCCCTGAAGTTTCGCTGGTGGCAATCCTTGATGCGGACAAGGAAGGGTTCCTTCGTTCCGCTAAATCTCTTATTCAGACTTGTGGCCGGGCGGCCAGAAATGTGGAAGGCGAGGTCATTATGTATGCCGGCCATATTACCGGGTCCATGGAGATTGCCATCCGGGAGACCGAAAGACGGAGGAAGATCCAGAAGGAGTTTAACCGGAAAAACCGGATTACCCCGGAGAATATAAAAAAATCCATTCGGGATATATTAAATTCAGTATATGAGGCAGATTATTACACCGTTCCTCTTACCTCTGAATTTCCGGAAGGGCTTCCCCCTTTTGAAGAAATTGCCAAACTGCTTAAAAAGCTTGAGGATGACATGAGAAAGGCGGCAAAGAGCCTTAAGTTCGAAGAGGCTGCCGCCATCAGGGATAAAATCAGGGAGCTGAAAAAGGGGGAACTGGGATTGAATAATATCTTCAATTTTCGCCCGGGCAGGGAAAAAGCGGAAGAAGAAAACGTAAAACCGGAAAAACGGAAAAAAAGGGGGAAGGCATGGAATTCGGGGAAAAGATCGAAGAAGCGAGAGATTTTATAAAAAAGAGAAGTTCCATCCGCCCCGTGTTGGGAATCATATTAGGAACGGGGCTTTCCGGTTTGGCTAACCGGGTTGAGGCTGAAGACATCTTTTTTTACGATGAGATTCCCTGTTTCCCCCGATCTTTAGAGGAAGGCGGGCGGGGAAAGATGATCCTGGGCTACCTGGGGGGCAAAGAGGTGGTTGTCTTTCAGGAGAGGCTTCATCGTTACGAAGGATACACACTCAAAGAAGTTACTTTTCCGGTGCGGCTCATAAAGAGTTTGGGGGGGGATATTTTTATTACCTCCAATGCAGCGGGGGGGCTGAACCGGCAATTTTTTTCCGGGGATTTGATGGTCATTTCCGATCACATCAATCTTACCGGGGATAACCCCTTAGTCGGTCCCAATGATCACCGGCTGGGGATCCGGTTTCCCGATATGTCGGAGCCATATGGGAACGAATTGATTCTCATGGCGGAAGAGACGGCCCTAAAAGAGAATATTTCCTTAAAAAAAGGGATTTACGCTGGAGTTTTAGGGCCAAGTCTGGAAACGAGGGCGGAAACCCGTTTTTTAACTATGATGGGGGCGGATGCAGTGGGAATGTCCACCGTGCCGGAGGTGATTGCAGCCGTTCATGCCGGCATGAAGGTCCTGGGATTTTCGGTCATTACCAATGTAAACGATCCCGACCGGATGGAACCCGTTTCCATAGATGAAATCATTGCGGTTGCCGGGGGGGCTGAATTTAAGCTGATCAGGCTGGTGGAAAAGGTTATCGAGAGGATAAAAATTGAAGGCTCGATTGATGAGGTTAAGTGAAAAAGGAGAGGCAACGGCAGTAGATCTTTTCATCCACGGGGGGTGGCTGATCCCTCTCGGAAAAGGAGGAAAGATCATTCCC
>DAOWNY010000128.1 GCA_030642325.1 Deltaproteobacteria bacterium | reverse complement strand
TTTATTTCCACCACTTTTATATCAAAAATCTCCGGCCCCTTTTTGTCGTTTTCCCACATGGGAAGTTCGGATGGAATAAAATCCCCCCCAAAAAAAGAAAAATCATTCCCCCTTGCGTCCTTCCCGTTAATTATGAAACGATAGGTTGCCTTTTTACTCAGCCCGGACACCAGCACCAGATGATCCTTAAAACAAAAATTTTCCGTCAGTTTTTCCCATTGCCCTTTTCCCTTATCCCCGGAAAAGGAGGTTTTGGAAATTTCAGAAGCTGTTTCGACAAGATGGCATTTGTCACATTCTCTCTTCTCAAAGGGTATATGGGGATAGGTATAAAACTCATTATAGACTTCCTTGTGACATTTCCGACAACCGCTCTTTTCTTCGGCCGCAGAAAAGTTCCACCAAAAGAGGACGACCGGAAATATGAAAACAATTGTTGCAGTTCGCTTTAGATTACTAGAAATCATAGTCCCACTCTTTTTTCTTCTGTTCTTCGCCGGAAGGAGAAGTCTCCTCCGTCGCAAGCTTTCCTTCTAATGACCGGGGTTTTAGTATCAGAGTATTCCCGGCCATATCTCTGCCCTCAAAAGAATAAGTGATATCGGCAATGTTGGGTAAATTCGTCTCCCAGTCAAGGTTTTCGGAAGAAGTTCCCTCTCCCCTAAAGGAATGGATTGTTTCCCCATCAGGGCCCAGAATATTCAATTCCCACCATTCGATCCCGTTTTTATCCTCACAGTCAATCTTGAATCGAAAACTTTTTTTTTTAAGGCTGCTATCGTAATCCGGGCAGAGGGTGGGGTTATATCCAGAATTATCGGCCTGGGAACAGTTTCGGCAACATTTCCCGCCTTATCCTGCGTCCGGAATTTAAAATAGTATTCACCATCCCCCACGGCTGAGTATGAATCGTCTTCCCCTCTCCATACCAGCGCCCGGGGAAGCTCTGCCTTTCCTTCCGACTGCCTGATTACCTCTCCTTCTCTGTTCTCAATTGCAAACTGCCAGTTTTTAATAGTATCCGCTTCCTCCAGATAGGGAAAAAAGAGTGCCGAGTCCTTTATCTTGTCGCGGTTGGGCGAAAATAATTTATCCTGATAGTATACTATCACCCGGGGAGAAGTGTTGTCCACTTCAATTATGGCCACCGAGTCAAAAACGAATATGCCCCCTTCCTGATCCCGGACTTCAATTTTCAAGGGATACTTCCCTTCTGAAAGGGGGGCATAAAAGGTACCGTCGAATATATTACTTCTTTCATCAAAGAGGGTTCTTTCCTGCCCCCCCAATCTTGCATTAATCCCGGCAGGAATGTTTCCCATGGAAGTAAGTTTTACCCGAACCTTAATCCTGTCACTCGACCGGACATTTTTTGGATTTACCGATATTTCAGCAATCTCAAAAGGAATTGTATTGCCGAAAGAGACATTCATCTTGTCCAGAAAAGAAATAATAAGTTTTTCCACTGCCCTTTCCGCCAGCTTTTCCAGGGAAGTTATCCTGCCCAACCCCAACCAGGATGCAAATTCCCGACCGGTCAGAGCTGTATAGCCGGTCCAGATCAAAGAACCATCGTAGCCGCTTACCATTCGGCATCCGATTCCAATCTCGGGATCTTCTCCTGAAACCAGCAAATCAACATACGTAAAGATGATACCGTCCACCTTCAAAAATTTACCCATCTGGCGGATGGTGGCTTTGCTCATGGAACTGATATTCCTGATTCGTTCCTTTATCAGAAAATCTTCAACAAGCTCAGGAGAAACTACCAGGACCTTCTTCTTATCAACCAGGCTTTTACTCATCAGGGTGATGATATCCGGAAGAGCGTCTTTGGGACTCCTGCTCAAATTCTCTAAAGGAACAAGTGCTACTTTACTGATGGTCAACTCGGCATGGAGGTTTCTTTCCCCCTGATTTAATCTTTCCTCACTAAAAACAGTGTTCTCAATGGACAATAACATGATGGAAAATATCAGAAAGTCCCTTACGAAAAACCGTATCACCGGCAAAAGGCTGTCGGGAAAGGCGGAAAACATCCGGTTTGGCAATTTTTTCCAGGACATCACTTCTTTTCTTCTTTTTTCTCAATTATTTTTTTTGCCTTCTCTTCTTCTTTTGTCTTCTCTTCTTCTTTTGCCTTCTTTTCTTTTTTCTTCTTCTTTTCGATCTTTTTACCGCTGCCGCCGAAGAGGGTGCCCATCATCTCTTTCACCAGTTTCCTCGCCACCTCGCTAATGCTTTTTCCTTTCACCCCGAAAAGCTGGTTTAAGGTGCCGCCGCCTTCCGCGTCATAACTTGCCTGCCACAATATCTTACTGGTTCTGGTATCGATCATTCTCATGGTAATGGCCACCATGGGATCATCCCTTCCCCGTCCCTGGGGAGCTCCGTATTCTTCCACCGAACCCAGTATCAGGGCCTGAATTCCCAACCTGGTTCCCACCCTCTTTACCGTCTCTTTATTTAAAGAGGTAGTAGCTCCCTTACCTTCTTCCCGCAGTACCCGGCTCACCTCCCCCCATTCTACCACGTCAAAAAATCCCCGGCTCAATACTTCGGTGATAACAATATCCCTTATTTTATCGCCGGCAAACTTGTCACTGGAAAAATTTTCAAGGGGCAGAACCGCCACCTTTTTAATAAAGGTAAAATCTGCTTTGGGGTGCAGATAACTACGTGGGCCACCACCGCATCCCATCAATAAAACCGCAATTAAAAATAACGTAACGGCACACGGTCTGATCTTACCAAGCATTAATCTGCTGAACTCTATTTGCCTGAGTCGGACGGTTTTACCTAAAAAACCCTTGCTCTTTTCACAAACTAAATCTGAAAGCATCCCGGCAGGATTAATAGGTGAGCGACAACCTGGTGTAAACTGACTGGCTTTCATCTTCTTCTTCACCTTCGGTTTTAGAGTAATTAAACCCGCATCTAAAAATCATATAGCGACTGACATTCCAGCTTAAATCAATATTATAAGAGCTGGTATCTTCATCATCTTGTTCAAATCTGCTGCCTAAATTTAATTGGAGCTTTTTGGTGGGCAACCAACTTGCATTGAACCCATAAGAGGTATCGGTTCCATCTTCTGTTTCGTTAATGTTAAATTCAGTGCGTAAATAAAAAATATCGGATGGGTTGTAGCTCAAGGTAATCTCTAAATCGCTGCTATTGTTATCATCTTTTTCTTTCTCGTCCTCGCTTTCCTGCCAGCTTTTGTTGTAATCAATCTCTAAAGCCGTATTCACGGTTAAATCCGCCTTCAAGCCAAGATCGACGGTCTTCCCGGTGGACTTGGTGGACTTGGTGCCGGTGACGTTATCGGATTTTGTGTAATTAAAATCACTGGTAAAATCTACCCCTTCGTAGATGGTGGCCGTCAGGTGGAAAAGCCAGGAATCGGTTTCGCCTTCGGTTTTCTCCTCTTCTTTTGATCCTGATTCACTCTTTTCCTCATCCGTCTCGGTATGATTAAAAGAGAGTGACATGCCTAAAGTTTCCAGGGGATTTGAACTGAACTGGAGGGAAAAACTGTCATTTTTGCTGTCTCTTCCCGGTGAGGTGTCCGTGCGGGTCCAATACTGGGCAGAGGAAGATAAATACTTATGCAGTTCACAGGAAAGATTCATTCCATGACTCTCATCGGTATTTTCGAGGGAACCGGGATCATTCTCGGTAAAATCATATGAGTAGTTGTAACCCATGGTAAGTCTATTCAAGGGGCGGAAGGTGACAGTGGAGCTGGTATCCCAGCCTGAAGTGGTATTTTTTGTATCATCACCCGCCTTCCGTTCTTCACTGCCCAGAATCTCCATCTCAGTAATGTAGACTGACCCCACAAAGGGCCTTTCGTCACGGCCGGTGTTCACCACCTTGAAATAGCGGTCTTCCCGGGAAGAAAATTCGATTTCAAACCGGTCGCGCAGCGTATCATAACCGAAGCGGGCTCTATTGGTGATCAGATCCCAATCTATCCCGTCCTCGCTGGAATAAACCTCCCAGGTAAAACGTGAATTGGAAAGAGAGGGATCATAATTGGGAGTGACATAAAGATAAATCAGATCACATTGCCCGGGAGAATTGAGTTCCACCCCGACATTTTGATAATCCTTGCCTGTGCTGCCGATGTCAATCTCGGTGCCGGTGACAAGATCGCCGTCAATCAAACCCCGCATCCCATTCAACTCACCCCAGGAAGGTGTAGTATCATTAAGGTAGAGCCCCCGGTGTGCCGTCCTTTTTTCCGACAGGACAGTGTCACTCTTAAACTTGGTAGTATCTGTGGTACGATCCTGTCCGTATTCGCTGTTTATCATCAGCATATTCTTAAAAAAAGATTTGCGAAAATTCACTCTGGTCAGATGATTTTCACCTTCCTTTACGGAATTCTGCACATAATCATCTCCATCCCGGCGGTTGTAATTGTAGACCATATCTAAAAAATCGTATGTGTATTTAACACTGCCGAAAATCCGTTCGGTCTTATCGTCGATGTCATGCACCCTCAGGTCATCATAGTTCCTGTCCCGGCTGTATTGCAACCTGAACTCGGGAATCTTCTCCAGCTTGCTGTTTAAATTAAGATTCCATGAATTAGACTTTAGTTTGGGCCCGTCCGAAGAGTCGCGACTGGTAATTTGACTGCCAAACCTTCCGTCAAACAGATCGTTGGTTACATTAAACTGGGTAGTGGGAAAAATGGTAGTTGTCTTCCGTTCATCGGTTTCGTTAATGGTAGCCCTGATATCAACCGAATAATCCATCTTGGGAGTGATGCTGTTCTTGAAACCGGTATAACATCCCTGCACCAGATTCCAGGTAGTCTCCGTCCCCTCGTCTGTTTTATTTTCGGTAGTTTGATAAAAGGTATCCATGGTTCCGTATATTTCCTGGGCCAGGGCGAATTGCCAGGGAAAAAAGAACGAGATCCAGAATAATCCCAGCAGGCAAATTACATGATTCATCAATTCCACCGGTCTTTTTTATTCAATCAAGGCCACTCCGTATGGCCTCTTTCCCACCGGGATACCGGAAATCAGTTTTTCCCTGACAAGATCTATTACCGATACGGTGTCTGCCCCTCCGTTGGCAACATACAGCTTACTCCTTTCCCGGTCTATTGCCATTCCCTGAGGAAGGTCCTCTACTGCAATACTTTTAATCGCCATATTCATAGAGAAGGGAATAACCGAAATATCGTTGCTGTTCCGGTTTGCCACATAGATTCTGTTCTTAAACCCTCCCACCAGTTTATGGGGCCCATACCCTCCTGTCATCTCCTTCTCTACCCTCAAAGAACGGGCGTTTATCTGATAAATGATGCCGGATCCTGCATTGACCACAAAAATCTTATCCCGGTAAAATTTAATATCAGTCGGGTTTGAGCCCACTCCCACGTTATTAATTATCTCCCCCCAGGGATC
>DAOWNY010000041.1 GCA_030642325.1 Deltaproteobacteria bacterium | reverse complement strand
TTTCCTTTTGACCACAGTTATCAAGGACAACCTCCCCGTTTGTCTTGTTACCCGAATTCTGCTGAAAAATATTGCTGTGTCATTACCATGTTCCCATGTAACTTATGGTATTTACTACCTTTGTCTTTAAAAAAGTTGCTCAGATCAGCCTGTTGACAGGATAGAGCTGCCTATTATGCGGTGCTGCAAAAATTAACAGGGCTTATGTCGAATATCCAGATCCAGAGAAATGGGGTGTTGACTTGTAAATAAGAAATTGCTACCCTATTCAGGGAGTTTGTTTTATGCTAAAAAAAATCGAGGAGTTCAAAAAATATTTAATTTTCGAAAAGGGTGCATCGGAACATACCTGTCGAAATTACATGAGTGATCTTTTCCAGTTTACCGATTTTCTGCAAACGAACAACCTCTGCATGGACGAAGAAAAAAAGAGAATTCTCCTGACCAGGGTTGATAACTTAGCGATTAGAAGTTACCTGGGTTTTTTATATAATGAAAGCAAGAGATCAACCATAGCACGCAAACTTGCTACGTTAAGGTCTTTTTTTAAATTTATGGTGAGGGAAGGTAATTTGAAAACCAATCCTGCTGAAACGGTTTTTACTCCCAGAAGAGAGAAATACCTCCCCAAATTTTTATCCATTGATGAAATTTTTCGCTTACTTGATATGCCCAATGGATCTAAATTTTTAGAATTGAGAGACCTGGCAATATTAGAGCTTTTATACTCTTCAGGAGTGCGGGTAAGCGAACTGGTTTTATTGAACGTTGGTGAAGTAGATTTTGATTTGGGAATCGCTAAAGTGGCAGGCAAGGGAAAGAAGGAAAGGATTGTTCCAATCGGCGATAAGGCGATTTCGTCTTTAAAGAGATATCTTGACGGAAGAGAAGAGCTGCAAAGCTCTCTTGGTTCCCTAAAAGAGGTAAGCAAGGCACTTTTTTTGAATTTTCGTGGGGGGAGACTTACTGCTCGCAGTGTGGGAAGAATTGTTGATAAATATATATCAAAAGCCGACATACCTAAAAAGATAAGTCCCCATGCACTTCGACATACCTTTGCTACTCATATGCTTGATGCCGGAGCAGACCTCCGGGTAATTCAAGAACTTTTAGGGCATGCCAGTTTGTCTTCCACTCAGCGGTACACCCAGGTAAGTATCGATAAATTGATGGCGGTTTACGATCAGGCGCATCCCAGAAGTCAATGATGAGCCGTAATTAATGATAATTTTTGCTCAATTTCCAAATAACCGCTTTTTAACACGGTAAGTTTAAAGACTGAAGTCCCAATGGTTATTTATTCCAGGGACATTATTTCCAATTAATATTAAATTGATAGGTATCTTATGGGCTTTGAAGGGGAAGGGATGGGGATATTGCGGGGAACAACTATTCTCGCTATAAGAAATAACGGGAAGGTGGTAATTGCAGGGGATGGCCAGGTAACCTTCGGACATAATGTGATGAAACATACTGCCAATAAATTGAGGAGGATGTATCATGATAACGTGATTGCCGGATTTTCGGGAGCAACCGCCGATGCCTTTACCCTTTTTGAAAAATTTGATGAAAAATTGGAGAAATACCAGGGAAATCTGGTTAAGGCAGCAGTGGAGCTGGCTAAAGACTGGCGGACAGATCGGATGCTGAGAAGATTAGAAGCCTTGCTTTTAGTGGCGGATCGAGAAAGAACCCTTATCATTTCGGGCAACGGAGATGTGATAGATCCTGACGACGGCGTTACGGCCATCGGTTCCGGAGGGCCCTATGCCTTAGCTTGTGCCAGGGCGCTTATGAAGCATACCAAGTTGGATGCCAAAGCCATTGCCGAAGAGTCAATGAAGATTGCCGCAAGTATTTGCATCTATACTAATAATGAGATTAGAATTGAAGAACTTTAATGATTGAGGAATAATTAATGAGCAGATTTACACCGAGAGAGATAGTTTTAGAACTTGATAAATACATAGTTGGACAAAAGAATGCCAAGAGATCCGTAGCCATTGCTTTGAGAAATCGATGGAGACGTCAGCAGATCCCGGAAGATTTGAGGGATGAGATTGCTCCCAAAAATATTATTATGATCGGTCCCACCGGGGTAGGGAAAACAGAAATCGCCCGGCGCCTGGCCAAACTGGCTCAGTCACCGTTTCTTAAGATCGAGGCATCAAAGTTTACTGAAGTAGGGTACGTGGGAAGAGATGTTGAATCAATGATTCGGGACCTTACTGAAATCGGGGTCAGTATGGTTAAGACGGAGGAGAAGGATGTGGTTCAATCCAAGGCCCGGATGATTGCGGAAGAGAGAACCCTTGATCTTTTACTCCCCCCCTTAAGAAAGGATAAAAAAGATTCTCATTCTGAAGACAGTCTGGAGTTAATCGAAGAACATTCTTCCGAGCAGTCGAATACCAGGGAGAAACTCCGCAGTTTGCTGAGAGAGGGAAAACTTAACGATAGAATAGTCAGCCTGGAAACTACGGTGAGTAGTGTCCCGGTGGTGGAGGTATTTTCTGCTACCGGACTGGAAGAGATGGACATCAACTTCAAGGACATGTTTACCAATATGTTTCCCAAAAAGACAAAAAAGAGAAATCTGAAGGTTTCGGAGGCGGTAGAGATCATCACTCAGGAAGAGGCTAATAGATTAATTGATATGGATAAGGTAGTTCATCTGGCCAAGCAAAAAGTTGAGCAGATGGGAATCGTATTTTTGGATGAACTGGATAAAGTTGCCAGCCGGGGGGGAGCCTCCTCCCATGGCCCGGATATTTCACGAGAAGGGGTTCAGCGGGATATTCTTCCCATCATAGAAGGCACTACCGTCACAACAAAATACGGATCAGTTAAGACGGATCATATACTGTTCATCGGTGCGGGGGCCTTTAATGTTGCTAAACCATCCGATCTTATCCCTGAGCTGCAAGGTAGATTTCCCATTCGGGTGGAGTTGGACCCTCTGGGTAAAGATGACTTTGTAAGGATACTGACCGAGCCTCAAAACGCTTTGACCAAACAATATATAGAATTGATGAAAACAGAAGAGGTTGCTCTCACTTTTAAGGATGAAGCCATAGCCGAAATAGCCAGGTTAGCCGCCGAGGTGAACGAAAAGACAGAAAGCATCGGTGCCAGAAGGCTGCATACAATTATGGAAAAGTTACTGGAAGAGATTTCTTTTGATGCCCCTGATTTAGCAGGGGACAAGGATATTGTTATCGATGCAAAATGCGTTGGCGAAAAGTTGCAGGATTTAATTAAAGATGAAGATTTGAGCAGATACATCCTTTGATGTATTCGTAAAAAGTCGTTTTTATTTTTATCTGTTATTTTTGCAAAAGCAGGAATCCAGTGATTTAAGCCGGTTATGGACTCCTGCTCTTTGACCGGAGGCGAGGCAAGGCTTGCCGGAGTGACATGATTTTGATTTTTTACGAAACAGCCACCCTTTAACGGACAATTATTTAAGATTGGTTCAATGGAAAGGTTGATAGAGAAAGCCAACATTTTACTGGAGGCACTTCCTTACATCCGCCGATTTTACGGCAAGCGGATAGTAATAAAGTACGGCGGAAGCGCCATGGTTGACGAAGACCTAAAGAGATGTTTTGCGCTTGATATAGTAATGATGAAGTACATTGGATTAAGCCCGATTGTGATTCACGGCGGTGGTCCCCAGATCGGAAAAATACTTGATCGGATGGGCAAAGAATCACGTTTTGTGAATGGAATGAGGGTAACCGACCGGGAGACTATGGATATCGTAGAGATGGTTCTGGTTGGTAAAGTGAACAAGGAAATTGTAGGATTGATTAATCACAATGGGGCGGCTGCAGTGGGATTAAGCGGTAAGGATGGAAAACTTATTGTGGCTGCAAAGATGGAGGGATCAAAGTGGGCAAGGGGGGTAAAACCTCCGGAAATAATTGATTTGGGGATGGTGGGAGAAGTGATTGCCGTTAATCCCGCTGTTATCGAGGCCCTGGAGGCCAGGAATTTTATTCCGGTAATAGCTCCCGTTGGGATTGGCAAGGGTGGAGAGACGTACAATATCAATGCAGATTTAGTAGCAGGAAAGGTTGCCACCGCCCTAAAAGCAGAAAAGTTGATTCTTTTAACCGATACGGAAGGGGTTTTGGACCGGAAGAAGAAGTTAATTTCCACTATTGACATTGAAGAAGCAAAACATTTTATTCAAAAGGGACCGGTTTCAGGGGGAATGCTGCCTAAAATCGAGTGCTGCATAGAAGCCATTCAGGAAGGGGTAAGTAAGGCCCATATTATTGATGGTCGACTAAAGCATGCGGTTCTTCTGGAAATTTTTACCGATCAGGGGATCGGAACCGAAATTTATGGGGTACGATAAATAATGAAGACCGATTATTTTATTTCGGAAGCGAATAAATACATAGCTCCTACCTATTCTCATTATCCCATTGTGTTGACAAAAGGCAGTGGATGCAAGCTTTGGGATATTGAAGGAAGGGAATATATTGATTTCGTCTCCGGGATTGCCGTATGCAATTTGGGGCATTGTCATCCCAGGGTGGTTGGAGCAATTGAAGACCAGGCAAAAAAGTTGATCCATGTATCCAACTTGTATTACATCGAACCGCAGATTAAGCTGGCCAGACTCCTGGCTGAAAATTCCTTTGCAGATAAAAGCTTTTTTTGCAACAGCGGTGCGGAAGCAAATGAAGCAGCAATAAAACTTGTGCGGAAATATGCCGGAGAGAATTTCGGAGAGGAGAGGTATGAGATAATCACCATGACAAATTCTTTTCACGGGCGAACATTGGCTACCATCTCCGCCACCGGTCAAAAGAAGTTTCAATCAGGCTTTTTCCCTCTTCTGCCCGGGTTTAGTTATGTCCCCTTCGATGATATTTCGTCCCTTGAAAATGCTTTTTCCAATAAAACTTGTGCCATTATGCTGGAGCCTGTTCAGGGAGAAGGGGGGGTAAACTTCCCTTCCCCCGACTATTTAAAGGGTGTAAGAAGGATCTGTGATGAAGGGGGAGTGCCGCTGATATTTGATGAGGTTCAGGTGGGAATGGGAAGAACCGGCACCTTATTCGCCTATGAAAACTATGGAATCAAACCCGATGTAATGACTTTGGCCAAGGCACTGGGGGGAGGGGTAGCGATCGGGGCAATGCTGGCAACGAAAAAGATAGCCGACAGTTTTTCTCCCGGCACACATGCCTCTACTTTTGGAGGAAATCCTCTTGCTTGTGCGGCGGGGGTTGCATCCCTGACTTCCATAATAAATGACGGAATATTGGAGAATTGTAAGGTGGTGGGAAGATACTTCTTTGACCGCCTACTTACCCTCAAGGAGAGATACCCCTTTATTAAGGAGTTGCGGGGAAAGGGGTTAATGATCGGGATGGAGCTGGAATTTGAGGGGGGAGAGGTGGTAACCGAGTGCATGAAGAAAGGATTCTTGATAAATTGCACCATGGGAAGCATACTCAGATTCATACCACCCTTGATTATCAAGGAAAAAGAGGTTGATCTTTTGATTGATGCCCTGGATGAGATATTTGATAAAACAAGGAAAAAGCATTGAAAAAAGACCTGCTTAGCATATATGATCTGAACAAGGAGGATATTGAGTTAATTTTTGCCAGGGCTTTGGAACTGAAAAAAAAGCATAAGGAAGGGGTTTCCCACCGATCCCTTAATTGTAAGACATTGGGGATGATTTTTGAGAAAACCTCTACCAGAACGAGGGTTTCTTTTGAGGTTGGTATGTTTCAGCTGGGAGGGCATGCCGTCTATTTGAGCGCCGAGGCAACCCAAATTTCCCGGGGAGAAACCATGTCGGATACGGGGAAGGTACTTTCTCGTTATTTGGATGGAATAATGATTAGAACCTCTTCCCAGGACAGGGTGGAAAAGTTGGCAGCTTCTTCTACTGTTCCCGTAATTAATGGATTAAGTGATCTGCTCCACCCCTGCCAGATATTGACTGACCTTTTTACGATTCGGGAGAAAAGAAAGAATTATTGCGGATTGAATTTTGCCTATGTGGGAGATGGCAATAATGTAACAAATTCATGGATTAATGCGGCTATAAGATTGAATTTTAATCTTAATATCGGTTGCCCGGAAGGATATGAGCCAAATGAAAGAATAATGGCTATTGCCGCACGGGAGGCCCGCTCAAAAATCGAAATAATCTACGACCCCCTTGAGGCGGTTAAAAACGTTGATGTTATTAGCACCGATGTATGGACAAGCATGGGGAGTGAAGGGCAAGAGGAAGAAAGAAGGAAAGTATTTCAGAAATACCAGGTTAATGCGGGACTTTTGCAACAGGCGAAAAAAGATGTTTTAGTGATGCACTGCCTTCCTGCTCATCGAGGTGAAGAAATTACCGATGAAGTGATTGATGGACCACATTCCATTGTTTTTGATCAGGCAGAAAATCGACTCCATCTCCAAAAGGCCATATTGGAGACCCTGATAAAAGATTAGAATCAGTATTTAATCACGCTATGGAACCGGTTTACCTGTCTTGTCAGTGCCAGTTTAACGCTTATTGCTCAATAATGTTTGTCCTTTTTTTGCATCTTTCAGCCGTATTTCCCGGCCGCATATCAATAGAAAATCAGGTTCATTATACCAGTCGATCCAAATGATTTGATTTTGAAGTAACGAAATTCAAGCGGGCTGTTTGTTCCGATTCAATGTCATTAACTTAAGAGTTTATCATATGTTATTCCCGGATGCGCGGGAATCCGGAAGGGTTGTTGAAGTAAAGGGGCTATTTCTGCTTGTTTTGATGTTGTGTTTTTTCTTTCTGTGTGCCTATTTCATAAAGCTAAAATAATACAAAAATTCAAATATTTCAGGATGTTATGATTATTTTTTCGGTTCGGAGAATTTATCGAAAAATTGAGTACCATCCATTCGCGGTGGGACACGTATGCTAGAGCAATTATTACCATTTATTAATAAGCCAAGCCGTTATTTGGGAAATGAGATCAATTCGGTTCGCAAAGACCTTGGTAAGGTTGATCTTACTTTTGCCCTCGCATTTCCTGATCTTTATGAGGTGGGAATGTCTCATCTTGGTTTGCAGATTCTTTATTCCATACTCAACCACAGGGAAGATATAGCGGCGGAACGGGTCTATGCTCCATGGATTGACATGGAGGAACTTATGAGGAAAAAAGATATTCCTCTCTGTTCCCTTGAATCTTCCACACCTTTAAATAAATTTGATGTGGTGGGATTTTCTCTTCAGTATGAGATGTCTTTTACAAATGTGTTAACAATGCTGGAGCTTTCGAAGATCCCTCTTTTTTCCCGGGAAAGAAATGAAAAGTCTCCGCTGGTTGTTGCCGGGGGGGGCTTGGCCTTCAACCCTGAACCGGTCGCCGATTTTTTTGATGCCATAGTGGTCGGTGACGGAGAAGAAGTGATCCTGGAAATTTCCGATTGCTTAATTGATTGGAAAAAACGAAATGGGTCCAGGGAAAATCTTTTATCTGATTTATCCGAAATAGAAGGGGTTTATATACCCTCTTTTTTTAAGTTTGTTTATGATGATGATGGAATAATTTTAGACAGAATTCCCATCAAAAAAGGTTATACAGGGGTAAAGAAGAGAGTAGTTGCCGACTTAAGTCAGGTGGAACTTCCCGCTTTTCCATTGGTTCCTTATCAGCAGATTATACACAATCGATTAAGCATTGAAATCGCACGGGGGTGTACCCGTGGCTGCCGTTTTTGTCAGGCGGGGATGATTTATCGACCCTATCGGGAAAGAACCTCTGATGATATATTGAGAATTGCCGGTCAGTCAATCAGTGAAACGGGTTTCGAAGATATTTCCCTCCTTTCTTTAAGCGCTGGTGATTACTCCTGTATTGAAGAACTGATAACCAGACTGATGAACATTTATGATAAAAAAAGGGTTGCTGTTTCCCTTCCTTCGCTTCGACCGGGAACCCTGACCCCCTCTTTAATGGAAGAGATAAAGAGGGTTAGAAAAACCGGGTTTACCCTTGCCCCGGAAGCAGGAAGCGAAAGACTCCGAAGGGTGATAAATAAGAATATCGATGAGGATGGCTTATTAGCGATTGCAAAAAATGCTTTCAATATGGGCTGGAAGCTGCTGAAATTATATTTTATGATTGGGTTGCCCACGGAAGAAAAAAAAGATATTGAAGGTATTGCAAATCTGGTGAGCAGGGTGCTGGCGGTCGGAAAAGGAAACCGTATAAATTTGAACGTAAGCATCGGCACCTTCATTCCCAAACCCCATACCCCTTTTCAGTGGGAACCACAAATTTCTTCGCAGGAAACAATAGAAAGGCAGGATTTATTATTTAAAAGCCTTAAGGGAAAGAAGGTGAAGATAAAGAAGCAGGATATTCACTTAAGTTTTCTGGAGGGTGTTTTTTCCCGTGGAGATCGAAGGCTTTGCGAAACCGTCTTGCATGCCTATAGTCTGGGGTGCCGTTTTGACGGGTGGCGGGAGCATTTTCGGTATGACCTCTGGCTGGAGGCTTTTAAGAAATCTTCTTTGAATGCGGATTTTTATCTCTGGAGAGAAAGGAGTTTTAGTGAGATACTTCCCTGGGATCACATTGACTGCGGGGTTGATAAGGATTTTTTAATTCAGGAGTGTCAAAAGGGAAAGCAGGAGATTTTAACTCCCGACTGTCGTTATTCAAGCTGCATTAAGTGTGGTGTATGTGACCACAAGATTGTTCGGAATGTAATTCATGCCCGTAAGCCCGGTTCAGATATAATACCAATTAAGAGGGGGGGCAGGATGTCCATAAATAATCGTTTTGGACGAAAGCCTACCCGGAGATTCAGGGTTCAGTTGTCAAAACAGGGAACCTTACGATTTATTGGTCATTTGGAGCTAATTAGTGTTCTAACCCGGGCAGTAAGAAGGGGAAGAATTCCGGTAAAGTATTCTCAAGGATTTCATCCCCTTCCCAAATTAAGTTTTGGGCCGGCGTTATCCCTGGGGTTAGAAAGTCTGGTTGAGTATTTTGATATTTATATAGAAGGGTTTATGGAAAGCGATGAGATGTTGAGGATACTCAACGTGGAATTGCCGCCAGATATAAGAATTGTGCAGATTGATGAAATTTCCTTGAATTCTCAATCGTTATCTATTATGATAGATAAATCGGATTACCTCATTTCTTTTAAAGATAATGAGTTGATATCTCCTCTGAAGATCCGAGGTTTCAACAATTTGGTTGATGATTTTATGATGAAAGAGGAGTTAACCATCCCCCGGGAGGGGGAAGATGCAGCCGGCCACTTGAAGTTCCGGAAGAATGTAGAAAGTTTATCCAGCGATGATGGTCTCAACTGGAAATTAGTTTTAAGGGGGGATGGAGGGCCTGTCAGGCTGGTTCGTGGAGTATTCCAACTTGACGAAGAAGAGTTAAAGTCACTGAAGATTATTAAGACCGGTGCCCATTTTAATGAAACATTCCATAAAGATCGGATGATTTTTTTTGGAAAAACTGCGAGGTAGTATGGCCAATGAATTAATGATAAATGTTACTCCCCAGGAAACCAGGGTTGCCCTCATGGAGAACGGGGTGGTTGTAGAGTTTTACATTGAAAGAAAATCGGAACGGGGAGTAGTGGGTAATATTTACAAGGGAAGGGTCATCAAAGTATTGCCCGGTATGCAGGCAGCCTTCGTTGATATCGGTCTTCATAAGGCAGCCTTTCTCTATGTGACCGATGTTTTTGATAACTCCGAAAGATTTAAGATGATGGTCGAAGGGGATGGGAATGAATCCAGCGACGTGGATTTTCGATCCATGAGGGAAGATATTGCCGGCCTTGACTGGTCTTTGCCCATTCAGGATAAACTCCGGGAGGGCCAGGAGATATTGGTGCAGGTTTCCAAGGCTCCCCTTGGGACAAAAGGAGCCAGGGCCACTTCGTATATCTCGTTACCGGGGGGGCATCTGGTTTTGATGCCGACGGTTGATCATGTGGGTATTTCCCGGCGAATTGAAAATGAGAAGGAGAGGAAAAGACTACGGAGTATAATTCAGGAAATAAAGCCCGAGGGTTATGGATTTATTGTCAGAACGGCCAGTGAGGGTAGAAGGAAGGATAAGCTGCAGGCGGACATGAAGTTTTTGGTGCAGCTCTGGGATAAGATTCAGGAGAAAAAGGGCCGTGGATCAGTTCCAAGCCTTATCCATCAGGATCTGGATATTACCTTAAGGGCAGTGAGAGATCTTTTTGCTAAAGATGTAGATCGCCTGGTAGTAGATTCCAAAGAGGAATACGATAGAATTCTAAATTTCATTGAAACCTTTTATCCCCGCTTAAAATCCTCGGTGGAACTTTATGAAAAGGAAGGACTTCTTTTTGATTCTTTTGGAATTGAGATTGAACTTGCCCGGGCAGTGGGAAGAAAGGTATGGTTGAAATCAGGGGGCCACATTGTCATCGATATTACCGAGGCCTTAGTAGCAATAGATGTGAACACCGGGAGGTATGTGGGAAAAAGAAATCTTGACGATACGGCCCTCAAAATAAATTTGGAAGCGGTCAAAGAGATAGCCTATCAACTCAGGCTTCGAAATATCGGGGGAATAATTATCATAGATTTCATTGATATGACCAAGGCAAGTGCTCGGGAAAAGGTTTTTAGCGCAATAAAGGCCGCCCTCAAAAAAGATCGCTGCAAAACTAATATTCTGCGGATTTCTGAACTTGGCCTCGTTCAGATGACTCGGCAGCGCACCCGGGAAAATATCGTCAGGACACTTTCCGAGCCCTGTCCCTATTGTGAAGGAAAGGGATTTCTAAAATCAAGAACCACTATTTGCTATGAAGTATTCAGAGGAATCAGAAGAGAATGCGAGGAGAATTTTAACGAAAACGAAAAGGTTCTGGTCAATGTTCATCCAGATATTGCCAGTCTTCTATTTGACGAAGAACGATTGGGGGTAGAGGATCTGGAAAATAAATACAAAAAAAAGATTATTGTCAATTCCAATCCCGGTTTTCATGAAGAACAATATGAAATAGCAG
>DAOWNY010000284.1 GCA_030642325.1 Deltaproteobacteria bacterium | reverse complement strand
GTTTCTGTTCCCGCTAATATAGCGGAAGATTTTTAAAAAAAGGCAAAACCGGATTAATTATTTTATTTAAAAAAAGGAGAAGATCTATGAGTTATCAAGACCGCAAAGAATATTTTTATCAATCGAGAAACATCCCGGGGATACTTTGTGCAGTGGCTGTTTGTATGTTTTTTCTGTTCGTCAACTCCGGAATGGCCAAGGAGAATGGCATAGAAAGCCTACGCAAAACCGGAAAAGCGTTTGCGTCGATCGCTAAAAGGGTTTCCCCGGCAGTGGTGCTCATTCAGGTGGAAAAAATATTGGAAAGAGAGCCGGCCGGAGGGTCCTTTTCACCTTTTGGCAATGGGAATAGTCCGTTTGACGATGATTTTTTCAGGCGTTTTTTCGGTCAGCCTTTTCCCAAATCGCCGGAATCCAGACGTCGAAGATTTCCCCAGCAAAAACGGCAGGTTGTGGGTCAGGGTTCGGGCTTTATTATATCTGCCGATGGCTATATTATGACCAATAACCACGTGGTGGGCGATGCGGACAAGGTTACAGTCAAGCTGGAGGATGGGCGGGAATTCACGGCTAAGATTATCGGGGCCGATCCCCATTCCGATGTGGCGGTAATCAAAATCGAAGCTAAAGATCTGCCGGTTCTCCCCCTGGGAGATTCGGATGCGCTTGAGGTTGGTGAGTGGGTAGTTGCCGTCGGTAACCCCTTTGGTCTTTCCCATACTATTACCGCCGGTATTGTAAGCGCCAAGGGACGAAGCAGCATCGGGATCAACGATTACGAAAACTTCATTCAGACTGATGCGGCGATCAACCCGGGCAATTCAGGCGGTCCCCTCGTCAATCTGAATGGCCAGGCTGTCGGCATGAATACCGCCATCTTCAGTCGCAGTGGTGGTTATATGGGGGTGGGTTTTGCCATCCCCATCAATATGGCAAAATCAATTAAGGATCAACTTGTCAAAAAGGGGTTCGTGGTTCGCGGATACCTTGGAATCGTTATTCAGGAACTTACTACCGATCTGGCAAAAACATTCGGGTTGGACAATCAGCAAGGGGTCTTGGTTGCTCAGATCACAAAAGACTCTCCAGCCGAAAATGCGGGATTGAAACAGGGTGATATAATCGTAGAGCTGGATGGTAAACCGATCGAAAATGTTGGTTCTCTTCGCAATCAGGTAGCCCTAAAGGCACCCGGGACCAAGGTAAAGGTATCAGTATTGCGCAATGGAAAGCAAGAGACGATTACCATAACCATTGGTAAATTGCCCGAGAGCGGACAAATGGCCGCTGTCTCGCCGCACGTCTTGGATAATCTGGGGTTGACCGTCAAAACCTTAACTAATGATATTGCCGAGCAATTAGGCTACCAGGGCGAAAAAGGTGCGGTGGTGACGGAAGTAAAATCAGGCTCGGTTGCTGAAATGGCTGGTATTCGTCCCGGCGCGTTGATCAAGGAGGTTAATCGTAAACGGATTCAAAGCGCCGATGAGTTCGAAAGGGTAGTCGAACAGACCCCAAAGCATGGTACTGTGCTGATACTTATCAGGGAGGGAGGATTTTCCCGTTATGTAGCCCTGCAAATGAAGTAGCGAAAGCAATTGAAGCCTTAAATCTATCCCCCGGGAGGGGGATGCCGGAGGTTTGACCAAAGTCGGAGATGAAATAGTTTTTTTGCGATTCCTTCGTTCTCTCAGCAGCACGAACCGGTCAGTTGATTAATACGGCGGATACGGATCCGGGGCCTACCATACAGAATGGCAGGCCCCGGAAACCATTGAAGCTGGATCCATGTCAATCGCAATGCCGGAAACCCGGATTGTTACGGGGATCCTGAAAAGCTACTGACACAATGGATCGAATAAGTTCCATATTTCTTTTATCTCATTCAAAATCAGCAGAGATTTCCCGGAGTTTTTATCTCGCACTACAATATTGAAAATGCATAGCATCCGGCCTCAAGTGCCATCGGCCCCCCCATATAAATCCCTCCTCTTCGAAGCATTGCGCTATCTGTTCGGACATTTGAAAAGATGTCTGGCCAAAACGGTTCCATGGCGCGTCAAGATCGATGGCAATGGCCCATGAGTGAGTGGACCAATTGTCAGATCCACGCATATTGCGGGGGTTGAAGCACCCGTCAAAGGTTTTTAAAGTTTTAGACAGCCCTCTTTCTGCTAATTTTCCGAAGGCTGCTTGAAAGCGGGGAACCACAAGCGTATGGCAGATAAATCCAAACCAGTTATGATGAACAAAGGCCTTGTCCTCCGGAGTCATCCAGCTAAAATAGAGGTGTTTCAGCTCGTCCTCATAAGCGGAAAGATCGCATCGCACCAAATTTTGTTCCTGCCAGCCGGCCAAGCGGAAATCACTAAAGATGTCGAAGCATTGGCTGTAAGGCGGAGGGCCACCCAATGATTCAATGAATACAGGAAGCGGCTCGCCAAAAAGGGTATTCCATGTTTCATTTCCGACGATTCCGTCAATAGATAGTCCCCTGTCGGTCTGAAAGGCCATTACTGCTCTTTCAGTACATGGGCCAAAAATTCCATCCGCAGATCCGGCGTTAAACCCCAACGCATTCAATTTTTCCTGAAGACGATGGACGTCCCGGTTTTGTATTCCTTTTTTAAGAAACATTTTTTCATCTTCATAATCAATGAAAGTAAGCAGCTATTCAAAAAAAGAAAAAATTTATCACGAAAGCACGAAGAACGAAACATGATTTCGTGTTTTAGTGATTGTCTTTAAGATTTTTCTGCCGTAAAAAACATGAATTTCATAAATAAAAGACTAAACAACGCCTGATTAGTTACGAAATTAAAAATTATTATTCAAGCAGTTCCAAACTT
>DAOWNY010000325.1 GCA_030642325.1 Deltaproteobacteria bacterium | reverse complement strand
GTTAACTACCATGTAAGATCCCAAAACATGATCATGGAAAAATGTTCCCAATGTCATACTTCCAAAAGGGTATTGGCCATGGAAAGGGACGAGGGAACCTGGAGAAAAATGGTTATCTGCATGAGTCAAAAATCGGGAAGTGCTATAGATAAAGAAGAAATAGGCATTATTGTCGGTTATCATCTGAAAAGGCAGCAAAAAGCCCAGGAATTGCTTAAACAGAATTGCTCAAACTGTCACAAAAGGAAGAATCTCCACTCTCCCCTTGAGGCGGAAAAGTCAACGAAAGAGTGGAGAAGCACGATCAGACGCATGATGGGTAAAACAGGGGGAGTAATGAGTGACGAAAGCATCGATATCTTGATGGAATACCATACCAGGGCACACAACGAGAGAACACTGGAAAACTTGAGGACAGAATCTAAATCCCTTGCCTTCGGTTATGTTGACCTTTTTGGGGAAAAATGTTCAGAATGCCATTCGCTGGAAAAAGCAATTGATTCACTGCGGGATGAGGATGCATGGCAGAAAACCATTGAGACCATGGCGGGGAAAAGTGGTGGGAACATAACCGATGGCGAAGTTTCAAAGCTGGTCAATCTTCACCTGGAGAGGCAGAAAAAAGAACAGGAATTATTTTTAAAGGATTGTACCAGATGCCATGGATCGGATGTTGCCTTAAAATTGGGAAAGACCCAAGATGAATGGAGAGAAACCGCCAAAAAAATGGCGACAAGCGACGGCAAAAAAATGAATGATGAGGAACTGGATATCCTTACCCACTTTCATACCAGGTACGAAAAAACCATCGCCCGTCTTTCCATGGATAAGTGTTCAGGATGTCATGACCGGCAGAGAATATTGATGAAAACGGACACCGAAGACTCATGGGACGAAACAATCAATGCCATGAGCATTAAGGAGGGGGTTGATATTTCCTATGAAGATATAAAAAGACTGGCAAACTATCATATGGCAAGGCAAAAAATTGAGCAGGAAGTGTTTAAGAAAGATTGTTCAGAATGCCACCAATCCGGGGATACCTTAAAAAAGAAGCTGTCAAGAGAGCAGTGGCGAGAAATAGTAAGGCAGATGATGTCCAGGACTGAAAAAATGATTAATGATGAAGAGGTTGATACGCTTATTGACTATCATATCAGGAAAAGTCGATAGTCGGAAAGGAACCCTGAGCATTTTTTTAAATCAGTAGTGTATAGAATTGTATTCGGTTGGCATACTGAATTTTGTTTTTAAGATTGAGTGGAAAGAGAATATCTGATATGGGAATGGGTATTCCCGGCTAAACTTGAAAAACAACTATAAAGCGAATTTTGGTTACAGATCACAAAGGAGGCCTCGAAAATTGAAGGAAGGGGAGGTGTGATAAAGAGTTGCGTCCCTCTTTCGTCTCAAAATTGAATAAGACGTAGGGCAAAACCTCCACAACTTAAGACCCCGCCAAACAGTTAAATTCTTCATTGCTTAACTTACCGCAAATCACTTTTTAAACTAAAAAGAAGATCTTTAAAAAATACTACCTACGTTTAACCATTGATAAATAAAAACTATTTTGGAAAATAGGTTAAAGAGGTCGGCTTTAGTCGGTGGTGATGGCTGTTTTTTTATCAATAAAAAGGCTCATCAAAAAATACAAAATTGATTAAGCATTACCCTAATTTCATGCAGGAAAAACCCTGCAAAAAATTTAACTCAAAAACAGAAAAATAATCGATAAAACCGCATAAAGTCACCCTGACAGATTATTTAGTAATGTTGGCATGTCACTTGCTTATCTTAAATTATTTAAACTAGTAACATCCAAATAAACAGAATTAACTAACTGCACCTGCATCCCCTGTTAAGCGGGAACCCGGAAAGGTTGGTGGAATAAATGGGCTGCCCCTGCTCATTTTGATGTTACCCCAAAGCAACCAATCGATAAATTTCGTGAAAGGAGAAAAAATGAGGCATGGAAAGAATTGCGTTTCAAGTATTTTTTTGGTTTTGACAATTATTTTATCTTTATTTATCTGTATGCTTTCTTCAGTCAAGGCGGCAGGCCCGATTATTGCCGATCATACCTGCACCGATCTTAGAGAGATTCCGGAAGTGGCAATAAATCAAGCAAAAACCGACCTTCATATTGCATACGGCCATACCTCCCATGGCAGTCAATTAACTACTGGTATGACCGGGCTGGTGAATTTCGCTAATGGTGGAGGACTGGGCCTTTCGCTTCCTACCAACATATTTGCCTGGAATAATGGAGGAACCGGCGGGGCGCTGGATCTTCACGATTATGC
>DAOWNY010000319.1 GCA_030642325.1 Deltaproteobacteria bacterium | reverse complement strand
CTGAAGGAAAAGCCGGCTGTTTCCAGCAGATAATTATATATTTTTCACTTGAAAAGATATAAATGGCTACCCCGCTGTTTTTTTACCTTCAGCCCTTAAGTCTATCTTACCTGAATAGTTCTTTTATTAATTGTTAATTCATTTTTTCAATCCTCCAACTGCTCCGGGTGATCCATAAACGGGGCCCACTTGGCCTTCTGATCCAGCCTTGGAACCCACAGCGGTTCACAGTGGGGATATTCCCATTTATAGTTGGGCACCTTTTTTATCTGAAAACTCTCCTCTAAAGGATGCTTGAAAACCTCCCGCAGATGCCTGTATTGGAGCCAGGTGAATTCCTCCCTGATTTTATCGGGATCTATGGTAGACTTCTGCCCCTTGGGAAGATATTTCAGATTATCTTTTATATCTCTCAGTCTCTGAAGCAACTCCGGCCTGTCATATTTCCACTTGATTTTGCAGTCCTTTATCTGATTCTTCGGTGTATCCGGCTCGTGTTTCCATCCCGACCACTTCTTATACGGCAAAGGATTGTTCTTGTTTGGTGTGCCGAATATTTTTACGGCATTCCATGATTGAACACCGTCTTTCCATACGCCCATCCAAGTCTCTTCAGTATCGATTCTTTGCAGCACCACCACATGACCCAGGCTTGGATCAATATTCAAGGTTCCAAACTGGAGCCTTCCGCCCGTGATATAGGCGATTGCATCGGCAATTCACGGGGATTTCCCGCCCATGCCCCGCAAAAGTGTTCTATCCACAACCCCGTCGGGAAAGAGTTTGTCAATTATGAGGCGGTAGATTGCCGGCGTATAGTATAGGGCCTCACAGGAATGGCCATGAAAACGGATAAGATCCTTCATGCCGAATTTCAGGGTGTAGTTGAAGTATTGGCCCGCTGTTCCTTCGGTAAATATGGACTGAAATTCCGGCAGGTATGGGCATTCCTCCATTAGCGGTGCATAAAATGTCGCCTTGTCATCACTCCAATCAGTGCCACGGTAAATATGTTTGGGGGGGGCATCAAATGCCTTGTGGTGCTCCCTAAGTTTTTTTTCTTTAAGTTCGTAAGCCTCCTGCTTCTTTTGCCAGTACCGGGAAATGGCTTTACCTTCATTTTCCTTACCGGCTTTTGCAATCGATATCCCTCCCATGGTAGCTGCGCCCGCAGCCAAAGATATTACGCCCGTTTTTTTCAGAAAATCCCTGCGATTAATTATTCTTTTTTTCTTCGAACCCATGTCAATTACTCCTTAAATCTGTCATCTGATATTTTTCGAAATGCCTCCCTTTCTCTGCCCGCAAGCCATCCGGTTCTTTCAGTATCCCTTGCATCGAATTGCGGCGCATAGGGCTTTATATCCAAAAGAGGGGTCCCATCCACTATATCCACATCCATGACGTGGAGTATATTCTCCTCCACTCTGGTAAGCCTCACCACCGATATCCCTATGGGGTTTGGTCTTCTGGGCGCCCTGGTGGCAAAAACTCCTCTTATATTGTTATCAAGAAAAGGTTTTACCTTCAAAGTGTACCCCCGGGAGAGATGGAAATAATAAATGAGAAATATGTGGGAAAATCCATCTAAGTCTGCCAGACCTTCGGCATATTCGGAAAAAATAATTATCTTCCCTTCCGTTCCCTTTCCAGCCAACGGCTGAATAGGTACTCCGTCCGTTTTTTTAAACGGCGAGTGAACAATACCGATCGGTTTATAGATTATCTCTTTTTTTTCTATCTCTTTATTATAGCTATTTTCTGACTTGTTATGCTTTTTGGGCATTGTTACTTTCATTAATTCGGTTCCTTCCCATTTTAAGCGGGTAACTATTTTTAGGTTCCTTGCCGGTAGGTTGCTCATCAGCCAAGACAGGAAACATTTCCAATAACAGAGTGATAATCAGCAAAAAAAAACAAAAAAAGTCTGACATCTCCTTCCAAGTATGCAAATTTATCTGCTATTTCCAGCCCCACTTACGAAAAATAGCGTGGCCATGTTCGCTTTTGAGAAAGGTAATGAATTTGTCCGCTGCCTCTCGATCCCGGCATTTGGCGGTCCCGGCAACGAATGTCATACGGAAAACATTATCAGAAGCGGGTATCTCCACCAGATCCGTGAATTTTTTTTGCGAAAAATGCCAGGAGGCAAAGGTAATCCAGGCATCCAGTTCGGGGTTCTCCTTCCAGACCTTTGCGCCCTTGAAGCCGTTTTTAACCGTGACTGCAAAATTTTGAAGAATACCGGGGATTAATTCCTGACGACCGGCCAAATCCTCCCATGTTGCCACCTGACCGGGACAAGCTACATTTAAAAGCCGTATTCCAGGTTTGGCCAGATCTTTTAAGCTTTTGATATTTTTGGGATTACCCTTTCGCACCAGGATGCCTGCCG
>DAOWNY010000045.1 GCA_030642325.1 Deltaproteobacteria bacterium | reverse complement strand
GGAATGTGGCAATATTCCTGACACGAAAACTGAGACATGACAGCCAAAACAAAATAGGCTTCCGGTTTCAGATGAAAAAATATAGCTACGTAAGCAGTGTAATCGAAAGAATGAAAAAGCAGATGCTGACGGATCAAAATCTCGGGAAACATGTGGATATGGCGGCCGGGAGGGCAAACAAAAGTCAAGAGCAGATTTGACCCCATTTGATATGACCCCATTTGATATATCCAATATATTCAACAGAATTACTTGATTATTTAACGCAACTTGAGTATATTGAATAAAAATTTAGGCAAAGTCTTGTTGGCACCATCATATTTATATGGTTAGCAGCATCTGCCTTGCCAAAAATATTTCGTTTCAAACCCCCGGCAGGGGAATAAATTCATAATTTTATCAGGAGAACCTGCCATGAAATTTAAAGGCAAAGTTTGGAAGTTTGGCAGCAATATTGATACCGATGGGATTATTCCCGCTCGTTACTTAAATTCTTCTGATCCTAAAGAGTTATCTTCCCATTGCATGGAGGAAATTGATCCCCAATTTGCTAAAAAGGTAAAAAAAGGGGATATCATTGTGGCCAATAGAAACTTCGGCTGCGGATCTTCCCGCGAGCATGCCCCCATTGCCATCAAGGCCGCGGGGTTGTCCTGTGTTATCGCTAAAAGCTTTGCCCGTATCTTTTACCGGAATTGCTTCAATATGGGGCTCCCCATTCTCGAATCAAGCACAATTTATGATGAGGTTGAGGAAGGTGATGAAATTGAAGTTGATTTAAAAAAAGGTACAATATTTAATGTGACACGGGGAACCGAATTTCATGCCCAGCCAATCCCCCCCTTCATGCAGGAACTGGTTCAGGATGGGGGATTAATGAAACATGTAGCCAAACAGAGGAGATAAAGGACGGATGAGCAATACATACAGGATAGGCGTCATCCCCGGCGATGGAACAGGCCCCGAGGTGATTGCAGAGGGACTGAAGGTTTTGAAGGCAGCCTCGGAGCTGAAAGGCTTCAGCTATGAGCTGGTTAGTTACGATTTAGGGGGGGAGCGATACCTGAAAACGGGTGAGACTTTGCCTGATTCTGTCTTGGAAGAGTTGAGGGACATGGATGTCATTTACCTGGGAGCGATCGGTCACCCAAAAGTAAAACCTGGAATCCTGGAACAGGAGATACTTTTGAAACTGAGATTTTCACTGGATCAGTATATCAACCTGAGACCGGTAAAGCTTTATCCGGGGGTGGAAACTCCTATTAAAAATAAGGGGCCTGAGGAAATAGATTTTGTGGTGGTTCGGGAAAATACCGAAGGTCTTTATGTCGGGGGAGGAGGATTTTTAAAAAAAGGGACTCCCGACGAAATAGCCATCCAGGAATCCATTAACACCAGAAAAGGTGTAGAAAGGTGTATCGATTTTGCCTTCAAATTTTGTCAAAGGAGAAATAAGGACAAAAAACTCACCCTGTGCGGTAAAACCAACGTGCTCACCTATGCCTTTGATCTGTGGGAAAGAACGTTTAACCAACTGGCCGGGCAGTACCCGGAAATCAAAACCGATTATGCCCATGTAGATGCTACCTGCATGTGGATGGTTAAAAACCCTGAGTGGTTCGATGTCATCGTTACCGACAACATGTTTGGAGACATCATAACCGATCTGGGAGCAATGATCCAGGGAGGGATGGGAATTGCGGCCGGTGGTAATATCAACCCCGAAGGAACTTCCATGTTTGAGCCCATTGGAGGATCAGCCCCGAAATATACGGGAAAAAATGTGGTTAATCCCATGGCTGCCATTTCTGCTTGCCAGATGATGCTCGATTATCTTGAGGAGGAAGATGCAGCGAACCTTATCGAAACAGCCGTCATGGATGTGATCGCAAAAGAGATGAAAAGTCTTTCCGCCGGCAAGATGGGTCATGGCACAAATGAGATCGGTGATCTGGTATTAAAATATATGTCAGCTCGGGAAAATAAGTAGATAAGCATAAAGGGCAAGGGTATGAAAAAAAAATATAACGTAGCGGTAGTTGGTGCCACCGGCGCAGTGGGCAACGAAATGATTCGGATTCTGGAGGAAAGAAAATTCCCCGTCAACCGGATTAAATTACTTGCCTCTGACAGATCGGCCGGCTCCACCCTGAGTTTTAAAAAAAAGGCTGTAAAGGTTGAAGTGCTTACCGAAGACTCTTTTGAAGATATAGACGTGGGGCTCTTTTCTGCGGGAGGATCGGTAAGTAAAAAATTTGCCCCCATTGCCGCCAAAGCGGGCTGCATTGTAATTGACAATACCAGTGCCTTCCGAATGGAGCCGGATATTCCCCTGGTGGTTCCGGAGGTGAACCCCCATGCCATTGCCCAGTATAAAAACCGGAATATTATTGCCAACCCCAACTGCTCCACCATCCAGATGGTAGTGGTTTTAAAGCCACTACACGATGAATACGTAATCAAAAGGGTAGTGGTTTCTACCTATCAAGCAGTCTCCGGAACCGGTAAGCTGGCCATTGACGAGCTGATGAACCAGACCAAGAGTTTATTCAATTTCCAGAAGATAGAATGCAATGTCTATCCCCACCAAATCGCCTTCAATTGTCTACCCCATATCGACGTTTTTTTAGACAACGGGTATACCAAAGAAGAAATAAAAATGATAGACGAGACCAAAAAAATTATGGAAGATGACTCCATAAAGGTGACTGCCACCACTGTTCGAGTTCCGGTCTTTAGTTGTCATTCCGAATCGATCAATATCGAGACAAAGAAAGAAATCGCCCCGGAAAAAGCAAGGGACATCCTTGCCGGCTCCCCGGGAGTGGTAGTGATTGACGATCCCGGAAAGGAAAGATATCCTTTGGCGGTAACTGCAACGGGGAAAAACGAAACCTTTGTGGGTAGAATCCGCAAAGATGAGTCGGTAAAGAATGGGCTCAATATGTGGGTAGTTGCCGATAACCTCCGTAAGGGTGCTGCTCTCAATGCCGTCCAGATTGCCGAAGTACTGGTGAGCCGGTATTTATAACTCAAAGATGGGGGAAATATGGAAAGAATAGCCGTTTATCCGGGATCTTTTGATCCCATTACCAATGGGCATGTTGATCTAGCCAGAAGGGGCCTGGAGATCTTCGATAAATTGATCATTGCAGTTGCTCTCAATTCCGAGAAAACTCCTCTTTTCACAGTGGAAGAGAAGCTGGATATGATGAAACAATCTTTGAAGGATCTTGGCGATCGAATAATTTTCGACTCCTTTGAAGGTCTTCTGGTTGATTATCTAAAAAAATGCAATACCAACATAGTGCTGCGGGGACTCCGGGCAGTTTTGGACTTCGATTACGAATTCCAGATGTCCCTGATGAACCGGAAGATGGACCGGGGGATGGAGACCGTCTTTTTGATGACGGGATACCAATGGTTCTATACCAGCTCCCGTCTCATTAAAGAGGTAGCCTCCTTCGGTGGTTCGGTGGAAGGGTTGGTTCCCGATTATGTCAACAAAAAACTAATAAAAAAATTTTAGGCATAAAAAAGGAGAAGATATGAAATTGTCAGATCGAGTGGGCAAGATCAAACCATCCCCTACTCTGGCGGTTAGTGCTAAGGCAAAAGAGATGGCGTCCCAGGGCATTGATGTAATCAGTTTCGGTGCAGGTGAACCGGATTTTGATACTCCCAATAACATTAGGGATAAAGCCGTTGAAGCGATCCGGGAAGGGTTTACCAGATATACTCCTCCGGGAGGTATTGTAGAACTGAAAGAAGCGATCCGGAATAAATTCTTAAACGATAACGGGCTAAACTATGATCTCTCCCAGATCATAATAAATTGTGGGGCCAAGCACACCCTCTATAATATAGCCCAGGTTCTTTTTAATAGCGGCGATGAAGTGATCATACCGGCCCCCTACTGGGTATCTTATCCGGACATCGTTACCTTGGCGGATGCAAAACCGGTAATCGTGGAGACCTCGGATAAACAAGGCTTCGTCATGAGCCCCGATGATTTTAAAAAAGCGATTACCCCCAAAACGAAGGCGGTGATTATCAATAGCCCCTCCAACCCTACCGGTGCCCTTTATTCTGAGGAAAATTTGATATCAATTGCCAGGATTGCACATGAACAGGAAATCATCGTAATTTCGGATGAGATCTATGAAAAACTCATTTACGACGGAAAAAAATTTGCCGGCATCATTTCCCTGATGCCGGAGATTAAGGATCAAGCCGTGATAGTTAACGGGGTCTCCAAAACTTATGCCATGACTGGATGGAGGATTGGTTACGCTGCCGGCCCCCCGGAAATAATCGGAGCAATGACTAAAATTCAAAGTCAGAGCACTTCCAACCCAAATTCAATTGCACAGAAAGCGGCCATTGAGGCCTTAAGCGGTCCCCAGGATTCAGTGAATACCATGGTAAAAGAATTTGTAAAAAGAAGAGATTATATGGTGAATGAGTTGAATAAAATCGATGGGGTTTCATGTTTAAAGCCGGAAGGTGCTTTCTATTTGTTTCCTAATTTTTCAGGTATTTACGGAAAAAGCTATCAAGAAAAAACCATCAGCAATTCTTTGGAACTCTCAGAGTTTCTTCTGGATAATGCCAGGGTAGCAGCTGTTCCCGGAGTTGCCTTTGGGGCGGATGATTTCATCCGGCTCTCTTTTGCCCTCTCCATGCAAAACATACAGGAAGGAATTAAAAGGATAAAGGAAGCATTGGATACATTGTAACTGTTTACGGTTCTTAAGTTCACGGTTCACGGTTTTTTCAATGAAATGAATTTTATAACGATATAAACATGCTTGATATCAATTCCAATTCCGGAATATTGGTACTCATAGTTTTTTAAATCGTTCAAGACTTTAAACTTTCAAGAGAAGAACTAATAATTACATCTTAAATCCTAAGTTTTTACCAATGGTTAACTGCAAACCGTGAACTGTGAACGGATACGATAAATTAAAAGAGTCATATTGGTACAAAGGTCAGCTTTTTTAAGCAGAGCTGTTTCATAACACTGAAATAATACCCGTATTATTTTTATTTGGGGATAATATATGAGTAAAATTCTTGCCCTGGATATTGGAGCGGGTACCCAGGACATCCTCTTTTTTGATACAGACACCCTGGAACACTTCAAACTGGTCATGAAATCCCCCACCCGGATCTTTGGAGAGATAATTAAAGGAGTTGCGACCGACCTTTTTGTCTCGGGAGAAACCATGGGAGGGGGGCCGGTATCAAAGGCCCTCAAGGAACACGCACAGAAAAAAAGTGTATACATAACGCCTCGGGCCGCCGCCACTATACATAACGATGTCTTGAAAGTAAAAAAACTGGGATTCATCCTTCTCCATGACGACTCCAAACCCCCTTCCTTGCCGGAAAATATTTTTAAGGTTGAATTGGGGGATCTGGGTCACGCCGGGATAAGAGTTCTTATGGAAGGGATGCATCTCCCCTGGAATTTCGATTTCCTCGTTTTGGCTCTTCAGGATCACGGGTTTCCTCCCCCGGGAATTTCAAATCTTGACTTCCGGCACCAGTTTATTAAAGAGAGAATTGAAGAAAATCCTGTACCCGAACACTTTCTCTACAGCTTGGCCGACCTTCCCCCATACCTCACTCGCATGCAGGCCGCGCTCAAGCAATCCCGGTTCTTTCCCGCCAAGGAGACATTCATCATGGACAGTGGTATGGCGGCAATTTTGGGGGCCACCCAAGATGAATCCACCCGGGGACTTGATACCTTCATGGTATTGGACATTGCAACTTCTCATACCTTGGCGGCAATAATAGATCAAAAGGAAATTGCCGGTTTTTTTGAATACCATACCCGCGATATCACCCTGACAAAAATTGAAGAGCTGATGACCCGTCTGGCCGAAGGAAACATATCCCACCGGCAGATTATAGAAGAAGGGGGGCACGGCGCTTACCTTAGAAAGGCACCTGGACTCTCTTCGATTCAGGCCTTCATAGCCACGGGACCAAAACGAAATTTGCTAATCGATTCTTCTTTTAATATTCATTTTGGAGCCCCATGGGGCGACAATATGATGACAGGAACAGTTGGTCTGCTGGAAGCCTTAAGACGCAAAAATGGCTGGGAGTTGACTGCACCATAATTTTTTGTTATCTGCAAACCATAAAAACTGTGAACGGATACCTTTTTTCGGCATTGTTAAATAAAAATAGGTTTTAATAATTTTTATTGTATTATTTCAAGATGTTGAGCTATATAGAACTATCCAAAATTAACAATGCCCTTTTTTCAAATAATTTACCCACTCGATTTCCGGTAAATTATCCGTATTTTTTATATTGATACGGCCGTTTCATGGCCCATAAAGAAGGGACGAATGGTGGACGATCTATCTAAAAAGGAAAAGTTGATAGATCAATTCATAAAACAAGATGATAAAGACAGCGCAGTTAAATTCTTGTTTGAATTGATTCTAGTATGTGCCAAAAAAAATAATTTTGCCAAAGCAGAACATTTGAGGGAACGACTCCTTGAGGTTGATCCAATGGCTTTGGATGAAATCATTCGATCCGGTGAAATCATCGAGGAGGCAAAAAGTGAGTTATTGGATCAATCCCACCGGAACATCTGGTCAAACCTGTACGAAACCCTCACCACCGAAGAAGCTAACGCCCTTTATTATGCCATGGAAGATGTGACCTGCAATGACAATGAGTTTGTTTTTAAACAGTTCGATCAAAATGACAATCTTTGTTTCATTGATCAGGGAAAATTGAAAATCGTGTATCATCAGGGGAACCGGGAAACCTTAATAAAAACATTAGGCAGAGGGGATTTAGCAGGGGAAGATACCTTCTTTTCCGTTTCGTTTTGCACCACCTCGTTAATCACCCTCTCTCATACAAAAATTAAGTTATTAAATAAAGCAGTTTTGCCAAAATGGGTGGATGGATTCCCGGACCTGGAATCAAAACTATTGAATTTTTGTAACCGATCAGAGAGGATCGATGCATTACTGAAAAAAAAAGGCAAAGATCGCCGTTCTTACAAAAGATTCAAAATAACCGGAAAAATCGCAATTCAGCTCTTGAATCCTTCGGGCAAATTAACGGAAAAAGTCTTTAAGGGAGAATTATCGGATATATCTGTCGGCGGCCTGTCTTTTTATATGAAAATTGCGAAAGGGGCTACCGCTCGCTTGCTTTTGGGAAGAAACCTGCGAGTTAAATTTATTCTTCCCCTGCCGGAATTCCCGGAAGTAATGGATGAAACCGGGGTGGTCAACGGAATTGTTTATCACCTTTTCAGCGAATATTCCATCCATGTGAAATTTGATAAAATATTTGACCAGAAAATAGCGGGAAAGATAGCCCAATTTCCCGGCTCATGATAAAAACATGTGGGACATTCAACATTAATATCGCAAACTTCCTCTAATTTTGGTTACCTTCCTGACACTTGAAAGAAATGTGTGAAAAAAATGCTAAAAGACGGCTAAAATGTTCCTTGATGCAACTCTTTTGAGTTTTAAGGTGTTTACAATGAAACTCCCAGCCGGCCATCAAGCATCATAAGTAATTAAAACAAGATCCGCCGCTTTGGTGCGAGTGGGGATTAAGGCTTGATATGCCTCGGAACTATGCCAGTTATCGATGGCGGCCTGGTCGGGAAACTTTATAACCCCCACCAGATTATACTGATGATCGCCTTTTAGTACTGCTACCTTTTTCCCCTGAAAAACCGTCTCTGCCCCGAAAGCTTTCATGGTTGCCCCAACTGAATTTATGTAGATCTTCCACTGATCGAGATCCTTAATTTTAACATGTGCAATGAGATAAGCTGCCATTTTGTCTCCTTAATTGTTAATAAAAATAATATTTTTCAACCATATGTTATGGATTTTTGATACTATCAAAAAATATGGATAACCGCAAGAAATTTTTCATGGTATACTTAATCATAAATTTACAATGAGGTAATCTTGGAAACCGCTTTAATTCCCTTGCAGCTTTTATACTTCGGCCTGATCATTCTTTCCTCCTTATTGATGGGTAAATTGTTTGCCCGCATGGGAGTAGGAGAAATTGCCGGCCAAATCCTCGGCGGCCTGGCGGTTAACCCCTACTTATTAATCCGGCTGGGGATTATTCCATTAGAATATCAACATGTATTTACCGGTTTCAAATTTTTTATGTTTGCAGTTTTTTCTCTCATTGTTTTTGCCCTGGGAGAAGAAATGCACATTGAACGAATTAAGAAAGCAGGAAAAGATGCTTTTATTATTTCCTTCATCCAGATTACTGCTACCTTCTTATCAATCTTCGTACTATTTTTCCTCACCGGCACCACATTGTTTCATGCCCTCATTATTGGAACGGTTGGTGTTGCCACCGCCCCGGTTGCCATCTTCATACTCATCAAAAATATGGGAATCGAGGGTGACCTGAGATACAAGGTGTCTAATATTGTGGTTTTCAGTAATGTTATTCAGATATTAATGTTTTCAATCCTTATGCAAATTGCCATGGACAGTGAAGCCGGAAAGGTATTCCTGTTGCCCAACATATTGGGCGCAATGTTTAAAGAATTTGGTTTGGCCGTGGTAATCGGGATAATAATTTTTGTCATATTAAAACTGGCGGTAAAGGACGTAAAATTTGAGACAGTCCCGGCTCCCAGCAGAGAAAAAACAGGTCTGGGATTTTTAAGGTTCATCTTTGAAGATAGCCCCACCCCATCACTGGAAATATTTCTTTTGATTCTCGGATTAATCTGCACCGGTTCAGCAATTGCGTGGTTTCTCGGACTGCCTTTCTTGATAACCAGTTTAACAGCGGGCATGCTGGTGGCAAATTTTCATACTCGTCGTGTATTCGAATCTTTATTTATCGGCAACATTACTCCCCTGTTCAATCTGGCTTTTTTTGCGTTGGTGGGGGCAAGTCTGGAGCTTAACACCTACAATAGTGAAATATTATTTTTTGCCTTACTATATGTAGCGGGAAGGGGGATTGGAAAATTTTTCGGCACCAGGATCGGCTGCAAATATACCAAGCAGGACTTAAAGATGACGCAATGCCTCCCTCTGCTTATGCTCCCCCAGGCCGGCTTAGCCGCTGTTCAGGTTGCGTTTGTCTCCATATCTTTGCCCGGCGGGGAATTTATTTTTCAAACAGTAATACCGGCCATGATAATTTTTGAGGTAGGCGGCATTTTAGTTTCGGAACGTGCACTTAAACAGTGGAAATCATGGGTTATCGGGGAAGAAAAAATTCTCATGGGTAAAGAAACATTGGAACATGACCAAACATTATTAAATTCTTTACTAAAAGAAGCCAACATCAAGATACCCCTGGAAGGAATAAATCAAGTTGAGGTAATAAATGAAATGTTGGAATGTTTAGTGCATAATGGAGAGATTGATGGAAATACGAAAGGCCCCATATTAAAAGAAGTTATTCAAAGGGAAAAAATTCAGTCAACCGGGATCGGTAATGGCATAGCTATCCCCCACATCAAAACCGAATTGGTAGATCAATTAGTTTGTGCCCTTGGTATAAAGAGGGATGAGGGCATCACGTTCAAATCCATAGATGGAAAACCGGTGAATATCATTTTCCTGTTTTTATCTCCAGGCCGGGTAACCGGTGATCACCTCAAACTGCTTTCGGAAATTTCTTATGTGATGAGGGGAGAAGGCAATCAGGAGATGCTCAAGAATATGACCAGCAAAAAAGAAGTATATAACTTTTTCCAGAGTATTACAATATAAATACCCCGTGAAAAAAAATTACTTGATTACCCAATGCCAATGGAGTAAATTGCTTTACTGGTATTAATTATTACCTATCGTGTGCTTACCTCATAAGCCGGTATTTTGAATGTATGGCATTATTTTGAACTTTATGCCCTGCTGTCATCTTAATCAGATTTTCTCAATAAAAACGGAAGAATATCATGGAAATCAATTTGGGAGATTATTTAGTTAGTTTTGTCGTAGCGGTTGGGTTTGGGTTTATTGTAGCTATGGATGCAAAAAAACGGGGGATGAACAGTTTTTTCTGGGGACTGGGAACCTGCCTTGTATTAATAGTTTTTCTTCCCCTGTATATTATTTCCAGAAGGTACTATCCGGAAATTTCCCAAGAAAAAAATGAGCCTTAGTATTGCCGATACGTTTTTTGCTGTTTAGTGTGTGAACAAAAAAGTCCTTACTATTGTCATTTCGAGAGAGAATACCGAAGCAATTTTTACGCAAACAAAAGAATTGCTTTGTCGTCCGTTTCTCACTCCCAGCGATTATACAGCTCG
>DAOWNY010000087.1 GCA_030642325.1 Deltaproteobacteria bacterium | reverse complement strand
TCAACGGGGAACCCAAGCTTTTCATCAATCCCCTTCAAACTTTCCGGCATTTGGGGAACAATGCCGAGCAGTTCAATGATTTCATCGGGAAATTTAGCAGGGTGGGCGGTTTCCAGCGATATGCAAAAAGGGAAGTCACCCTGGTCTTCAAGGAATAGTTCCAGCCCCCGCCATCCTGCTGCACCGTGGGGCTCCAGGATGACCCCGTAAGTATCGTAAGTTTTTTTAATGCACTCTTTGGTGGCCTCGTCGGATATGCCCACCGAAAAAATATTTTTTCTCATCTTTTCAATGTCCGGGTAAGTATGAACCTTACCGGTTCGGTCAACTGTGCCGCCGTATAAACAAAAAAACCGGGCCAGATTACTTGGATGACCGACATTCATGGCGTTGGAGAGGCAGGCCCTTGATGGTGATATCTTATGGTAAATCCCGGTTTTTAAGTAATCCGGGAATTCGTCATTTTCGTTGGTGGGCATGACCAGTCTTTTTACCGGCAATCCCATTCGTCTTGCATATTCGCAGCCCAATGCATTTCCGAAGTTACCGGAGGGCACACAGAAGACGACATCCTCCCCGCTTCGGCACAGCTGGGCATAGGCATAGATGTAATAGACTATCTGGGGAAGGATCCTCCCGAAATTGATGGAATTTGCCGAGGTAAAGTTAAGATAATCGAGGGATGAATCGGAAAAGGCCTCTTTGACAAGATTTTGACAATCGTCGAATTTCCCGTCGATTGAGATGGCCTTCACATTATTCCCGATGGTATCAAGCTGTTTTTTTTGTCTACCGCTTACCTCTTTTCCCGGGTAAAGGATGTTAACATCAATTCCTTCCACACCCTTGAATGCTTCACCAACAGCACTTCCCGTATCCCCTGAAGTGGCAACCAGGATATTCAAAATTTTTCCCTTATCCCGGAAGTGGCTCATCAGTCGAGCCATCATTCTGGCGGCAAAATCCTTGAAGGATGCGGTGGGCCCTTGATCAAGTCTCATAAGGTATTTACGGTCATACACCTTTTCCAGGGGAACGGGAAAATTATAGGAATCTTCCACAATTTTTTTCAGCATTTCCTGATCTATCTCATCGGCAAGAAAGGATTCGGCGACTAAAATCGCCGATTCAAAGTATGGTCTACCCTTAAGTGCGGCAATGGCGGAATGGGAAATTTTTGGGATATAGCTGGGCATAAAAAGCCCCCCGTCCGAAGCCTGCCCCGTAAGAAGGGCATCTTTGAAGGACACATAACCCCTGAAAGGGATAATCCCTTCAATATTATCGAGGTTTCGGTTGGTGCTGAAATAGCATATTTTATTTTTCATAACTAAATTTTTTTTACGGGCCGTTAACCCGGCTTTATTTGCTGCAGGCCATTACTCAGCCTGCCGAATTCATCCAGAGAAAGGGTCTCTCCCCTTCTTTTGCCGTCAATGCCCAAAAAACTCAATGCCGATGAGATGTCGTTGGGCAAAAGATCGAGGAAAGAAGAACCTTTCAGTGCATTGGAGAGGGTTTTTCTTCTCTTCGAGAAAGCGGCTTTTACCACTTTTTTGAAATATTTTTCATCTTGCACGGAGATTCTCGGCCGGTCAAGCATCTTAAATTTTACCACCGCAGATTCAACTTTGGGACGGGGATGGAAGGCAGTGCCGGGAACGGCAATCTCGATGGAAGTGTCACAGTATATCTGGACCAAAACCGCCAGAACTCCATAATCTTTTGTCCCGGGACGGGCGGTAATGCGACGTCCAACTTCCTTTTGGACCATCAAGATCATCGAGTCAATGCATTCCCTGCAATCCAGAAGATTGAAAATGATCGGGGTGGAAATCCGGTAGGGAAGGTTGGCAACAACCTTTATTTTTTTACCACAGCCAAGAGAGATGCTTTGAAAATCAAATTTCAGGGCATCTTTGTTGATTGTTATAATGTTTTTAAACCCGGCCAGTTTTTCCTCTAAAATCGAGAAAATCCCCCGGTCTATTTCGACGGCATAAACTTGTTTGGCCTTTTTTGCAAGCGAGGAGGAGAGATTGCCCCATCCCGCTCCGATTTCAACCACCACATCTTCTTTTTCCAGATCAGCGATTTCAACAATTTTGTTCAGGATAGATTTATCAATCAGAAAGTTCTGTCCCAACCGCCTTTTAGGAGAGATGTCATGCTTTATTAATTCATGCTTAACCGAGATCATCGCACTTTTCTCCGGTTTTTTGCCACAAGAAAATAGAGCTCCCCGTCGTTTTGCATATAGCCGGCCTGAGATCCCATCTCATCCCCGGTACCAAAGAAGAGATCTACCCGGCCCGGCCCGGTAATTGCTCCTCCGGTATCCTGGTTGAAAACAAAACGGGAGAATTTTTCCCATCGGATTAATTTTCCCTCATCGTCTAAAATGGGCCTTTCGGTAACAATAAAAGCCATGCCTCCGGAAGGAAAACAACTGCGGTCGGTGGCGATTGATCTGCCCGGAGTGAGAGGAAACCCCAGGCATCCCAGGGGACCGGTCTTAACGATACGAAAAAATATATAACTTTCATTGTGGTTGAAAACTGTTTCCATCATATCGGGATTGTGTCTCAGGAAATCCTTGATGGAGTCCATGGAAATCCCTTCTCTTGTCATGAGTCCTTCGTTTATTAAAAATTTTCCGATACTCCGGTAGGTCCTGCCATTTTGGGAAGCGTAATTAACCCGTAGATAAGTCTCATCTTCAAATCTAATCATACCGGAACCTTCGATATGTAAAAAGAAAAGTTCGACCGGATCATCCAGCCAGATAATCTCCAGATTCCTGTCGTAAAGTACTCCTTTGGAATCTATCTCCTTTCTGTTGTAATAAGGGATAAATTTGCCCTGAAAACAGCGGCCGAAGATTTTTTCATTTTTGTACTTCGGCCGGAATTCACCAATATTAATATCGACTAAATCCCCCGGTTTTTTATAAATGGGAAATTTAAATTTTTCGGTTGCAGCAAGACTCCCCCTTAAGATGGGCTCGTAATAAGCGGTAAATAATACCGAAGCACCCTGGTTTTTTCCCACTGATCGGAATACATGGAAATTTTGTCGGATGATCCTGGTTAATTCTTCGGCCCCGTCACTTTCTTCAATTAATTCCAGAAGCAGTTTTTGGGAATAAATAACATCGCCGGTAGAAAATGTGCGGTGACCATAAACAAATTCTTTTTCATGGGGCATCTTCAAAAGCCAGGTGAGATTTTTTTCTGCTGCTTCCCTTATGGAAGCCAGGGACAGATCATCGATAAAGCATGGTATATCCTGGTCACTTACCATGATGAGGGCATTTTTTGGCTCCGTGATTTTTTCTACCTTGGGGGGAGGGGCAGGGGCAACCTCCGGTTTCATCGGTTTCTTTGATTTCGGCAGACAACCCATCACCAAAGAGATGAGCAGAACCAATAAAAAAAAGTGAATCATTCTTTTTTGCATTTTTTAGCCGGTTCCCCGATAAGTTTTAATTCAGACCTGAATTGAGCGGTTAGCTGACAGCCAAAATGATTACAGGATGTTTTGCTGGTACAAGTTTTCACCCACTGGGTATTTATTTCCAGCTTACGTAATACCTCGGTTTTTCAAAGCTAAACGCTGATTGCCGGCAGCCGATCGCTCAATTTAGGTTTTTATCTCTCTAGCCAGGACCATCTCTTCTTCATCGATCAACTCGTATTCTATCTGCCTTAATAATTTTGATTTTGCCTGTTTACTCAAGGCGTTGAAGGAAACAAACAGAGACGCGATGGGATTTCCCCGTCGTCCCAGCCGAAAAAAAGGAGAATGGGCGCCGGTAATCAGCGCCCCGATTTTTCCGGTACTATCTTTAGCCAGTCTTGCCTGGGCATAGCGGGAAGAAGCTTTCGCTGATTCATTGAGGGTTGCAATCCGGTATCTTCTAAAATACCCCGAGTCATCCATGACTTTCAGGGTTTTAACCGGGATTTTTTTTCCTCCCAGCCGTAACCCGGAAGCTCCCGCTGGTTTCCAATCCATGTTCTCCGTCTTTATGGTTTGCAACTGCCTTTCTTCACACGTTGAAAATAGTCCTGAAATTCTTTTGCAATTTTTTCCGATTTAATTAAAACATTGGCCTCATGATTGTAGGAAAGGGAGTGATATGTCCAGTTGGAACTGCCCAGAATACACTTCTTCCCGTCAATGATAATCAATTTAGCATGGGTGGTAACTTCCAGGTGATCATATGTAACCTCCACCCCGCTGTTTGATAATATTTTTCCGGTATTCCTGTTTCTTTTAGTGGTCCGTTCCTGATCCCCCTTTCTTGTTTCCAGAATCACCTCTACTTTAACCCCCCTCTTTTGGGCTGCCGTCAGTTCTCTGATCAGGACGTTACTGGGGGTATTGGGGTATTTTTGATAATACGAGGCCTCAAACATCATTACCTGAATCGATTTTTTTGCATTGCCAAAAGACTTAAGAACCAGGGGGAAGTAATCCTGGTCGGTAACAATTGTTACCTCTGCCGCCGAAAGAGGAATAACCGAAAAGGTGAAGAACAGAATTGCCAGGCAATAAAAAAAGATAACCCTTGTTTTCATTTTTTCTCCTTTGGCCATCGAGAGAGGACATTCATGTCCAGGGACGACTCCATTCCTTTTTTAAGCCGGTGATAGCCAACCGTTGCGATCATTGCACCGTTGTCGGTGCATAAAATGGGAGGGGGGATGTGAACAGTAATTCCTCTTTTTTTGGCCATTTCAGTAATGACGCTACGGAGATGGCTGTTGCATGCCACCCCCCCGGCCAGGACCAGCCTGTTGATTCCGGTTTGTTCCACCGCCCGCAATGCCTTAATGGTTAAGATATCCACCACCGCTTCCTGAAAACCGGCGACAATGTCTTTTTTATCCTCCAAAGTGGGAGGAGCATCCATTTTATTGATATAATTTACCACGGAAGTCTTGATTCCGCTGAAACTGAAATCCAGGGAGTCCCTGGAGATAAACGCTCGAGGAAATTTTATTTTTTTTGGGTTGCCCTGCTTTGCCAGTTTATCGATAATCATTCCCCCGGGGTAGCCCAGATTTAAGAATTTGGCAACTTTGTCGAAGGCTTCCCCGGCGGCATCATCCCTGGTCTGCCCCAAAAGTTGATAATCGCCGTGACCCATGACCCGGTATAGATTGGTATGGCCGCCGGATACCACCAGGGCAACGAACGGGAAAGCGCATCCATTCTCTTCCAGGAATATGGCCGAAAGATGACCTTCCAGGTGGTTCACTCCCACCAAAGGGATTTCTTTCACATAGGAGATTGATTTGGCAAAGGAGACCCCGATCAGGAGAGAGCCCACCAGACCCGGCCCTTGAGTAACGGCAATTCCATGAATTTCATCCAGAGAAAGGGAAGCCTGACTGAGGGCTGCCCGGGTTACCGGGACGATTGATTCGGTATGCTTACGGGATGCGAGTTCCGGTACTACCCCTCCGTATTTGCGATGAAGTTTTATCTGCGAGGAAACAACATTGGACAGAATTTTCCTTCCGTCTTCCACTACGGCCGCTGCGGTCTCGTCGCATGATGTCTCTATTCCCAAAACAATCAAAACACTTCCTGCAATCAGTTAATTATTCGGCATGGGACTTTTTAGCCAATGGATAAATAAGAAAGCTTTATAAAAAAGCCGGATAAAGCCAGTTCTGAATTCTGACTTTTGAGCAGTTACGGCAAATAAAGATCGTCAGTCGATAAATTTATCGGAGTAATGGTGGAGATGGGGGGATTTGAACCCCCGGCCCCTGCCTTGCGAAGGCAATGCTCTCCCACTGAGCTACATCCCCTGTTATTACCGGTTAATTGCCGCAGTAAATTAAGGTGGTGAGTTCCCCCTCTGAACCGAGTAGCACTGCAAACATATTTTTTTCATTAATTAATTACCGTAGATTGCTGCAAGTCCGGATAACAGCAAAAAATCGATAAACAGATAGCTTTAGTTATAAATACATAAAATAAAGGAAAAAGTCTAGCAAATTTTCTACACGTTGGAAGATTAAGTTACTTGGAAGAGGGTTATCCGGTTCGCAGGTTCAGGGTTCACGATTGGCTGCTTTGCGCTCTTCGCCCGGGATGGCATTTCGTGCAAGACTTATTCGGCATAAACCAGACGAATTTTGCGTTCATCTCGCCTGCCAATCTTAAAACCGTGAATATTGGAATTTTGAATCGAACAGAGTAGAAACACGTTTCATTAAAACACCTTACAGCTAAAAATGGACTGAATATTAACTAATTCAACATATTGAGGCGGTCATCACATGAAGTAATTTGCTTTAAACTAGTTAATATTTATTTTGATGAGTCATTTTACGCAAAATGGTGTGCAAAATAACCCATATTACTTAACTTGAGAGCCCATAGTGCTCCACAACCATTTGAACCTTAAAAAAACGGCATATTACCGGGAAAATGATGTGACTATCGCGCGTTAAGACCCACCTGCAGCATGACGGAAGAATCATTTTTATACCATCCACCCACTTAAATTACTCTAATGCATTGAAAATAAAACGCAATTTAAATGGTAGCTTCAAGTGGCATAATACTTGCTGTGCGGTACTATAGATGAAAAAATGACAATATTTTTAAAATGATGTCATGGGATAAAAAACGTACCTGCTCAACAAATCCGGGGGAGCTACCTTGCTTCAATAGCCTGTTAGTTATTGCCGATGCTTATTGAGTTGTTACAAAAAACTTTATGTTAACAAACAGGGAGGGATGATAATGGGAAAAATTACTATTCGTAGGGCAACAAATCAGGAAGACATGTGGAAAGTTTTTGATGTTCGCTGGAAAGGATACAAGAAATATTTTGATAATAAAAGTGAAATGATAGACGCTTACGACTTTGAACGCAACAGCACTCTGCTTCTGGCCGAGGATGAAAGCGGTGAGGCGGTTGGAACAATGAAGATTCTTGATCGAAGATATGGAAGAATAGAGCTGGATGATTTTATTGATATTGATTCTTTATTGTCTTCTGATGGAAAATTATGCGTTGAAGCAACCCGTTTTTCGATTCCGATGCAAAAACATTCAAGGCTTATAAAGCTGTTACTTTGGAAAACCCTTGTGCTGTATTGCCGGTTAAACAGAGTAAATAACTTGATTCTTTCGGTACGTTCAAATGCCGTAGCTCGTGACTACACGCGTTTGAACTTCCATAACGCCGGACCTTCAGGCGTATACACTCACGAACAATTGGGAAACATAGAGCATCAAACATACATATGTGATATTATGGAGACACAGGAGGCATTAAAGAACAACAATCCTAGAATGCATAATTTTTTATTCATTCAAGATGCGCCGAACATTATGACGGATGGTATGCTTATTGAGCCCTATGGTAAAGGGTTCAATTCTTTCGCAAGCCGCCAATCGGTAAACTGAGCGGATCC
>DAOWNY010000157.1 GCA_030642325.1 Deltaproteobacteria bacterium | reverse complement strand
CTTTTGGGCCTGAGCCTGGATTGAAGTAATTGCCACGGTATTAACGATATCCGGAACCGTGCACCCCCTGCTAAGATCATTTACCGGCTTATTTAAGCCCTGCAGAATAGGACCGACAGCAACCGCTCCGGCAGACCGCTGGACCGCCTTATAAGTGTTATTTCCGGTATTTAAATCGGGGAAAATAAAAACTGTCGCTCTCCCGGCAACTTCGCTATCCGGAATTTTTGTTTTTGCCACCGCCAGATCAACGGCCGCATCGTACTGGATGGGTCCTTCCAGTTTCAAATCCAGCCCGGTTTTTTTAGAAATCTTCCTGGCAATTTCAGTTGCCTTGCGAACCTTATCCACATCAGCACCCGTGCCCGACTCCCCGGTGGAATAGGACAGCATGGCAACCCGGGGCTCAATGCCGAAAATCCGGGCGGTTTGTGCGGAGTTGATGGCGATTTCGGCCAGTTCTTCTGCGTTGGGGTTGGGATTAACCGCACAATCTCCATAAATAAGAACACGGTCGGGCAGGCACATGAAAAATGCGCTGGAAACAATGGAACAGCCCGGTTTTGTTTTCACTATTTGAAAGGAAGGCCTAAGGGTATCCCCGGTGGTATGAACCGCCCCGGAAACCATACCATCAGCGTGGCCGTTGTAGATCATCATGGTTCCGAAAAAATTTACATCCACCATGATGTCCCTGGCGTTGTCGATGGTAACGCCTTTGTGCTCTCGTAAGCTGTAATAGGTTTGGACGTAATCTTCAAAAAAGGGGGATTTCTGGGGTTCGATGATATTGATTTCTTCCATGCGTAACCCCAGTTGGAAAATCTTTTCTCGAATTTTCTTCTCTTCACCCAGGAGAGTTATTTTTGCCACGCCTCTGCGCAGAATGATTTCCCCGGCCCGTAAAATTCTTTCTTCGCTGCCTTCCGGCAGGACAATATGCTGCTTTAGCATCTTGGCCTTTTGCAGCAATCCATACTCAAACATTTTTGGGGTCATGATGGTGGTTTGAGTTTTTATGATCTTCCTCCCCAATTCTTCCACATTAACATTTTTTTCAAAAATTGCCAAGGCGCGGGTTATCTTCCGTTGATCCTCCGGCGAAATTACCGCGTGAACGTTGTCGACTATCCGAGCGGCTGGAAAGGTATTTTCCTGCACACTAAATATGGGCACGATATTGGTAAACCCCTCGATTAATTTGCGGATGGGTGCTTCCGGCTTCAAACCGCCGGTTAACATGATCCCGGAGATATTTGGCATGGAGGTGGAGGAAACTGCGGAAAGGCAAGCAACTATCACGTCCGATCGGTCCCCCGGGGTAATAATCAGAGTGCCGTATTCAATTCTGTCCAGTAAATTTCTTAATTGCATTGCCGCTACGGTAAAGCTGTAAACATGCCTATTCAACTCTTCTTCGCCATATAAAATTTCCGCATTCAAAGCCTTGATAATCTCCCCCACAGTGGGATTACCGAGTGATTTTTCCTCGGGTATCGTATAAATTAACTGTTTCGAATTTAAAATATCTCTTTTTAATTTGTTGACGATTATCTTGCCATCTTCGGGATCTACTCGATTGATGATGGTGGCAACCAGATCGCATCCCTTATCCAATAATGATTCAACCGACATCTCAATTGATCGGATGGTTTCATCCACTGTTTTTTCGTATGCACTTGCAACCAATAAAACAGGACACGCTAAATTGTTGGCAATATCGGCATTTATGTCAAATTCGAAAGCAGAGGTTGAACCTTCAAAATCGGTCCCTTCACAGAGGATAAAATCATAATTATCTTCTAACTCTCTATACTTGTTAAATATTCCTTCCAGCAACTCATCCTGTTTGGCAAAAGCAATAAGCCTGTCTGCTTCTGATGTAGTATGAGCGCACATCTCCTGGTATGGAATTTCCAGCTTATAATGGGAAGAAATCAAATCTATATCATGATCTTTTTTTCGGCTATCCGGACCCACATTGATTAAAGGCCTAAAAAAACCGACCCGGTCAACATTTCTAAGCAGCAGTTCCATCACCCCCAAACAGATGGCCGACTTCCCACTCTTGGCCTCGGTGGCTGTGATAAATAAATTTTTTGCCATGATTCCCCCTAAAAAAATTGTGAAGGTATAAAATTAATTCATAATCCTGCGATGGATAATTCTCAATCTATACCGCCGATCCGGCGAATCTTGACCATATTCGTAGAACCCTTTGTCAGGGCAAGGCCGGTGACAATAATGATCAAATCATCCCGCTTGGCATATTTTTTGCTGACAATAATCTCTTCGCCAATTGAAATCAGATCTTTTTCATTATGAATGGAAGGGATTAACAGGGGTGTAATGCCCCATACAAGCGATAAGCGGTTGTATATTTTCCTGGAAGGCGAAAATGCATAAACGGGACGTGAGGGACGCTGTTTTGATATTAACTTGGAAGTCTTGCCGGAGACTGAAAAGGCCGCAATTGATTTTGCATCCAGCTCGTGGAGAATATTTACCGCAGATTGCGCCACCGCATGCGGCACCAAGTCCGTCGGATCTTTATCGAAGTGAAGGTTATATCTCATAAAAGATGAGCTTTCTGTCTGGGTAGCAATTCTTGTCATCATCGAAACGGCTTCAACCGGGTATTTACCTCTGGCGGTCTCTCCGGAAAGCATGACAGCATCGGTTCCGTCATATATGGCATTAGCCACATCAGATACCTCAGCCCGGGTGGGGACAGGATTCTCGGTCATTGTTTCCAGCATCTGGGTAGCGGTTATCACCGGTTTATTTGCCCGAATGGTTTCCAGAATAATCTGTTTCTGGATCCCCGGAACCAGCTCAGGTTTTATTTCCACCCCCAGATCCCCCCGGGCAACCATAACGGCGTCGGTGATTTCCAAAATCTTACTAAGATTCTCCACAGCTTCGGGTTTTTCGATTTTCGCTATGACAGGAATTTCAGCATTCTGCTCTGCTATTATAGACTTTATCTGTTGCAGGTCGTTGGATGTCCTTACAAAGGAGAGGGCAAAATAATCCACTTCCGCTTTAATGCCAAAAAACAAATCTTTTTTGTCCTTTTCGGTTAAAGAAGGGGAGGAAACTTTTACTCCCGGAAGATTTATACCCTTATGCTCCCTTAATATTCCTCCGTTAATGATTTTACAAGCAACAGCGTCTTTTAACCTGGAGATAACCTTAAGCTCAATAAGACCGTCATCAATGAGTATCTTATCACCAATTTTTACATCAGAAATGAGCTTTGGATATGTGGTGGAAACCATGTCGGCGCTACCTGAAATATTTTTTGAAGTTAAACGGATTGTCCCGTTCTTTTTAAGTAAAACCGCCTCCCCTTCTTTTAAGGTTCCAGTCCGGATCTTGGGGCCCTGCAGATCCAGAATTATGGCCACCGGTATATCCATCTCTTCCGAGAGAGAGCGGATGGTGTTGATCACCTCACGGTGTTCTTTGTGACTGCCATGAGAAAAATTCAGCCTTGCTACATTCATTCCGGCCGAAATCATTTTTTTTAATACCGGTCTGCTGCTGGATGCCGGGCCGATGGTGGCGATTATCTTGGTTTTAATAGTCATTATTTTCCCTCCATAAATAATAAATTCACGCTCTTGGAACCTGTAATTAGTTCCCCGTTAAAAACTTCCTTTTTTTACATAATTTTTTAAATATACGCAAATATGATGCCTATATGCTACATAAAAAAAATTCAAAGAACAAGTTTAAAATGCTTTATGCGTTGCATAATTCAATAAAAAAAACAAAGAACCGTAAACGGTTACGGAAATTCTAATCCATTCCAAATAAATCCACCCCCCCCAGCCGGCTTAAAACTTCCACCAGTTCGCAAATGGGCAGACCAACCACATTGGTATATGATCCCTTTATTTCCTTTACCATAAAACAACCCGCCCCCTGTATCGCATAGCCCCCTGCTTTGTCAAGCGGCTCCCCGGATTTAACGTAACCACGAATTTCATTGTCGGTAAGATGCTTAAAAATTACGATTGTTTCCACATAATCTTTTGTAAATTTTCCGGAATCGGTATCGAAGACAGAGAAACCGGTTATTACCCGGTGCTCTTTGCCGCTGAGCTTAAGGAGCATTTGCCGGGCCTGCCGGCTGTTAAACGGTTTACCTAAAATTTCTTTCTCCAGCAAAACTATGGTATCGGCTCCTATTACCCATGCGCTGCTTAACCGGTCGACAACATCCCGTACCTTCTCCTCGGCAAGACGCAAGACATATTCCACAGGGAGTTCCCCTTTGATGACTTTTTCATCCACCTTACTGGGGATCACTTTGAATGTAAGCCCAATTTTTTCCAGTAATTCCTTCCTTCTGGGCGAGGATGAGGCGAGAATTAGTTGTCTGGTTTTTCGCCCCGGAATCTTCGACATTTTTGGCACCTCCCGTAAACAGCAATGTAATTTCCGGAATTCGTAACATTTTAACTTTTTGACATTATGGGATAACTACTCAGAATTCAAAAGCCGAAATTAAAAAAAGCATGGGCCTCCGGCAACTTACTGACTTCTTCCGGCTGAGACATCAACCGTGAAGCATCACCATAATACAGATCTTTTGCCGAACAATCAAATTTTGAAGTTGCCTGGCGGGTT
>DAOWNY010000279.1 GCA_030642325.1 Deltaproteobacteria bacterium | reverse complement strand
CGCATAGTCTTTCTATGTAGCTGAAGTCGTAACACCGCAGAAAGGGAAAAAGACAAGCAAGGTGCGTTATTTGATGCGTGACAGGGCACTAAGGGCCTGTTTGGGTTTAATCGAGTAAATAAATTATGCCTGAATTAAGCGATCAGCTGTCAGCACACAAACGTTTAACTTTGAAAAACCGAGGTATTACGGCAGCTTGAAATAAACACCCAATAAGTGAAAATTTGTAATAGCAAAACATCCTGTGATCATTTTGGCTAATAGCTAACTGCTAATACCTAATACCTAACCGCACAGCTTGGATTCTTTCGCAGGATTTTTATGTATCAGCTCAATAAACAGGGGTAACCATATCATGATTACCGCGTGCCTGGAATGACAAAATTAAGGTAAGCGCTTGTCATCCCCGCAAAGATCCATGTTATTCCCGGATGCGCGGGAACCCGCAAGAATTGTTGAAGGAAAGGGGCTGTCCCTGCTTATTTTGATGTTACATCTCTATTTTGTCTGCACAAACAGAATTGTTCGGTATTTGCATTCCCGAACCGCATGTGCTAGTTTATTAGCCCTTGGGAATTGTATTCCCATAAAACAGATGGGCCACCATGTTGCATGAAAATTAAAAAAAGCTATGTTATCAATCATTGAAAATTGTCGTAATTGGTCGTGATGGTTTGGCTGAAGAATGATGGGGATGTTGTTAATCCCGATATTAAAATATTCTTTTATGGTTATCCCCTCTTTTGTGGATAAAGTCAAGCCCTCCCTATTTTTTAAGTACACTTAAATAAGCAAGGATAACAGTCAATTGAATGTGGGGGATAGGGCGGAAGTAAAGATTGAGACGGTTGCCTTTGGGGGAGACGGGGTGGGGAGGATACAAGATATGGTCGTCTTCATTCCCTTTACGGTGGACGGGGATGTTGTGGAAGCTGAGATTAAGGCGGTTAAAAAAAGATACGCAAAGGCAATAGTAAAAAGAATAATCAAGGCATCCCCCCACAGGATAGAGCCGGAGTGCCGGTATTTTTTTCGGTGTGGCGGATGCCAGTATCAACACGTATCATATGACCATCAGCTTCGCATGAAAACGAGGCAGGTTGCAGAATCCTTTCAAAGAATCGGAAACATTACCTCTCCCCCATTAAAAGAGATAATCCCTTCCCCCAAGGCCTTCTTATATCGGGGAAATGCCGAGTATCATCTTAATGACGAGAAAGCAGAGGATTTAAAAATTGGTTTTACCGATCCGGTGGGGAGAGAAGTCATTGATATTGAACGGTGTGAAATTGTCGATGAATCCATTAACCGTTCTTATAAAAAATTTCGGAAGGAGGCGATGATCGGGGGTGCCGATATACTTGCAAGCAGGCATGTTTTCTGGTCGGAAGTCGGTTATCCGGTACCTTCCCAAATAACGCGGGTGGTAAACGGAAAAGAATTGCAGGTGCCAATGGGGGGATTTTTTCAGGCGAATACCGTCCTGACAGGCGATCTGGTGGATCGAATAATTGCCATGAGCAGTCTGGACACATCAAAGGTGGTGCTGGACTGTTACTGCGGATCGGGTCTGTTCTCTATTTTTGTTTCCCCCCGGGCGGCGAAGGTTTTTGGTATCGAACATGATCGTTCATCGGTCGGATGTGCCAGGTTTAATCTTCGAAATAACGGTTGCTCGAATGGAGTAATTTACCATGGGAAAGTCGAGCAAATACTAAATAAAAAATTTATCGGGAAAGATTTCCCCATAGACGTGGTTTTGCTGGATCCGCCCAGAATGGGATGCACCAATAAAGTCCTTTCTCAAATCCTCTTGCTGGAACCGAAAAAGATTATTTATATTTCCTGCAACCCGGCTGCCCAGGCCCGGGATGTTCGATATTTGTCGGACCGGGGGTGGCATCTTAAGGAGTTGCAGCCGCTGGATATGTTCCCCCAGACCAAACACATCGAGACTATTGCCCTGATTGAAAAAATGCCCTGACATATAATATATGGGTGCAGGGTAACTACCAAGGTTCAGGGTTGGCTGCTTTGTGCCCTTCATTTTATTCAGGTGGTCGGTAATAAGTTCAACCGTTTTTTTTGACAGTATAAACAAAGATCGGCATGATAATTTTTTGTCATCCTGCCGATCTTCTTAAGGGTCTGTCCGCAAATATTTTGCGATTTTTTAACCTTGGAACCCGGGACATAACAATTGAAGGAAGGATAGCGAGATGAAGGAAAAACAGTATTTGATTGATGCGATTGCCGAAACTGATTCCTGGCGGCTCTTACGAATTTTAGCCGAATTTGTCGATGGGTTCGAAACCTTATCCGATATCCACCCCTGCGTTTCCATATTTGGCTCGGCCCGGATAAAGCCGGAGGAAGAAAACTACAAAAAAGCTCTGATTATCGCAAGGAAACTGTCGGAAAACGGGTTCAACATATTAACCGGTGGCGGCCCGGGGATCATGGAGGCAGCCAATAAAGGAGCAAGGGAGGGAGGCAGCACGTCAATCGGGCTTAATATACGTTTGCCCCTGGAGCAAAAAAACAATTCATACTCCGACGTTACACTTGAGTTCAAATATTTTTTCGTAAGGAAAGTAATGTTTATCAAATATGCCCAGGCATATATTGCCATGCCGGGTGGTTTGGGTACATTGGATGAAATTTTTGAGGCCATGACCCTTATCCAGACCAAACGTATCAAACCTTTTCCGCTGATTCTGGTGGGCTCCGATTACTGGGGAGGGTTGAAGGAATGGATACAAAGTGTTCTTCTTAAACAGCACTTCATATCTCCGGAGGATATGGACCTTGTGACCATAGTGGACGACCCTGACGAAATAGTAAGAATGATTAAGAGTACGATAATTGTGTAGCTATGGGCCCCGGATAATTATCAAATGTGCAGCCATTCTAACCGGCCGTTAAATTATCCTG
>DAOWNY010000237.1 GCA_030642325.1 Deltaproteobacteria bacterium | reverse complement strand
TTCATCATAACCTTCATCATAACCTTCATCAAAGATATCGATATCCTTCATACCCCGGGCCCCGGATGAGGCAAAAGTTGGTGAACCATTTGACAAGATGGCCAATGCCGTTAATGCCGCAAATAATGAATTCAGCCATTTCATTGTCCCCTCCCTTTTTAAGAAAATTTTTCGTTTGTTTATTTGAAGCACAAGGATAGTTCCTTGTTAATCAATGGAAAACAAGGGATTATTTTGATACGTTGCCAAAGGCAAATTTGGATATCGCCTTTTCCAGATCAAAGGGAGGCTGGGTATCCCGAATTTTACCCCCGGAAGGGATAATATCTTCCGAACCGCCAGGGGTGATTTCGATATACTTCTTACCAAAAAATCCTTTGGTCTTAACGGAGGCAATGGCATCCTCCTGTATTTCTATGGTCGACTGGATCAGTAACTTCACTTTGGCTTGATAATCATCAAGAAAGATGTCTTCCACCCTGCCCACTCCAATTCCGGCAATCTCCACTGCGGCATCTTTTTTTAAGCCTCCGACATTGGAGAATTCTGCAAAGACTACGTAAGAAAGGTCTTTAAAGGTTTTTCCTTCTACTCCCCCGATGATTTCACTTATTGACCGGATAGCAGCTTTAACCTCATCGCCCAGGGAATTTATATTTGCGAATAGCTGGTCAATGTCTACCGGGGGATTGCCCTCTTCTATGATATCTCCGGGGTTTAGCAAAGGTTCAGTAAGGGGGCCGGGAATGATCTCAATGTATTTCTCCCCCAAAAGCCCCTTGGATCTTACATTGACATTGGAGGCATCAGTCAATTCGATCATACCGGGAAAGATCAAGGTTAATTTTGCTTTTCCCCCTTCCAGGATAATGTTCTTAATAAAACCCACCTCAACCCCGGCAATCTCCACAGCGGAATTTTTGACCAACCCCGCCGCGGAACTTAAGTAAGCATATAATGGGTATCCAGCCTTCCCCCCCACCGGAATCTTCTCCACTTTTATTGTCATATAGCCCAGGAAAATAATTCCCAAAACCACAAATATACCAACTTTAATATTAGTGGACATCTTTTGCATACAACCTCCCCGTCTATTACATTTTATCGGTTATCGGACCTTGGGACTTTCCCTGGATAAACTGTTGCACTATCATGTTTTTGGAACCCCTGATTGCTTCAGGGGTGCCCACTTCAATAATTTTACCTTGATATAGCATGGCGATTCGATCAGCTACTTTGTAGGCGCTTACCATATCGTGGGTAATGGTAATGGAAGTGATATTCAGTTTATTCCTCATCTGAATAATCAATTCGTTGATTACATCGGCCATAATTGGGTCAAGACCGGTAGTAGGTTCATCATAAAGAAGGATCTCGGGTTCCATGGCAATTGCCCGGGCAAGACCAACCCGTTTTTTCATGCCGCCGGAAAGTTCAGCGGGCATGAGATCTTCGATATCCATGAGACCCACCATATGAAGTTTTTCTTTAACGATTTCCCTGATTTCCTGATCGTTCAGTTTGGTATGTTGTTTGAGGCCGAAACCCACATTCTCCCAGACCGGCAGTGAATCGAAAAGGGCTCCCGCCTGGAAGAGCATACCAAATTCTCTTCTCAGTTTATTCAGGTCACCTTCGTTTAAGGAGGTAACCCGCTTACTGTCAACGTAAACCTCCCCTTTTTCAGGTTTCAAGAGCCCGATTATACACTTGATTAAAACGCTTTTACCGCTCCCGCTTCCCCCAATTACCACCATACTTTCTCCACGAGTTACATCAAGGTTTAAACCCCGGAGAACATTATTATCGCCAAAAGTTTTATGGAGATCTTCAACTCTAATCATTTTTTGATCGTTGCTTTGGTCCAAGGCCTCTCCTAAAATAAAAAAGCGGTAATGAAGTAATTAGAGATAAGAATCATCATGGAAGAGAGCACCACTGCCTTGGTGGTGGCCTTTCCCACGCCCTCTGCCCCTCCTTCGGTATAAAACCCCTGATAACATCCCACAATGGATATGATCATCCCGAAAAAACAGGCCTTGACCAAACCAACATAGATATCGTCAAATTCCAGATAATCCCAGGTCCGATCGAGATAAATAGTGGGGTTTGATCCCAAGAGTTTTACACTAACAAAGTAACCGCCGATGATCCCGACGATGTCGGAAAATATAACCAAAATGGGCATAATGATAACTGCGGCAATAAATCGAGGTACAATCAGATATTTTATGGGATCAGTAGCCAGGGCGTGAAGGGCATCAATCTGCTCCGTGACGCGCATGGTCCCCAGTTCAGCCGCCATGCCCGCCCCTACACGTCCGGAGACCATTAACCCCGAAAGTACCGGCCCCAACTCCCGGGTTATGGAGAGGGCCACTACCGTGCCTATGAATGCCTCGGCCCCGAATCTTCTAAAGCCGGTAAAAGTCTGCAGGGCCAGAACCATGCCGGTAAAAACAGACATGATCAGAACCACGGGAATAGAATTAACCCCCACATCCTCCATCTGTTTTAAGATGTCTTTCAGGTTAAACGGAAGACGGAAAATTCTTATAAGGGTCTTCAGAAAAAGAATCATGATGCTGCCAGAATCATTAATGAAGTTGATGGTTTTTGAGCCGATAAACTCAAAGAGTTTAGTTATCATATTTTACTACCTTCCCTTTTCTGAAAAAAATTCGGGGAATCCTATGCTTTGTCCCGTATTTATTGTAGGTAATCTATTAATATTGTACAATTACTAACAAATTACCCGCAGTAATGTCAAGTAAACCCGGCAGGAAATTGCAATTCAGACATTATATGCACATAATATTAGCGCTTGGCGGGGCAGATTGGGCTTAAATGCCTGAATCAGGCAGATATGTGTTATGAATATCTTTCGACGGTCGATTCCACGGATCATGATGTGATGAAGGATACCGGGCGCATCAAGGAGGGCTTGTCTCGGCATAGTATATGTATTCCGCATTTATACTTTTCTTTGCTAACTTATTTTTTTACCAGCGTCCCCATAATCTTTCAACCTTTTTCATTCTTTCATTGATTTTAGGCCGCCAGAGCTTCATTCATTTTATCAATAATCGGTCCCATCTTGTCGCCGAATAATCGATGCATTTTTCCAAGACTGTTTATGCCGTCAAAGGAGGCATAAGGAGGAGGGGAAGGAACGCTCTTAATAAACTAATAAATTTACTCGATCAAATAAAAAAAAGGGGGTAGCCCCGGAAAATAGAAAATCTATTTTGATATTATAAGATGCTGTAATATTTACGTTATGGCATGCCTTGGAGGGTGGACATTATATTGCAGAGATTGCTGCATTAATTATTCCCTTATTCAAAATCTATGCAACTTCTTTCCGCACGAACGTCCCCCATTAAGTCTCCATTCTAATGTCAAAAGTCAAGACCTGACACTGGCTTTTTCT
>DAOWNY010000144.1 GCA_030642325.1 Deltaproteobacteria bacterium | reverse complement strand
GACAGGGGTGAACGGGTACCTGACATTGCATTCGCAGGCGGATTCAGTAGTGAAGATGGTATATTTAAGGCTCTCGCTTTGGGCGCTCCCTTTGCTAAAGCGGTATGTATGGGGCGTGCGCTGATGATTCCGGGTATGGTCGGTAAAAATATAGCTCACTGGTTAAAAGAGCGCAATTTACCCTCAACGGTCAGTCAATTTGGTAGAAGGGTGGAAGAGATATTTGTCTGCTATGAAATGGTTGCCGATATCGTAGGCAAAGATGAGATGAAAAATATTCCCCTTGGCGCCCTGGGGATCTATAGCTACAGTGATAAAATTAAAGTGGGCCTGCAACAACTGATGGCGGGAGCCCGTTGTTTCAACTTACCGGCAATAACCAGGCAGGAGTTGATATCGCTTACCGAAGAATGTGCAAAAGTAACCGGTATTCCCTATCTTATGGATGCCAACAGGGAAGAGGCGGAAAGAATTCTCGAAGGTTAAATTAATTTTTTGCCAAAGAGTAAGGCAGCAGATAGTTGTGTTTTTACCTTAAGAAAGGATGGACATATGGACATCGCTCAAATTGATTCAATCCTCTCAAGCCATGCAGGTAAGCCTGATAGATTAGTTGAGGTGCTCCAGGATATTCAGGATATTTATAATTACCTTCCGGAAAAAGCCCTTTGGAAGGTCTCGGAAACGTTGGGTGCACCGGTTATCGAGGTTTTCAGGGTAGCCAATTTTTACAAGGCATTTTCACTGCAGCAGCGTGGAAGGCATCTTATTACCTTATGTATGGGAACCGCATGCCATGTTCGAGGAGCCCCCAGGTTTATTGATGAAATAAAAGGCCGACTAAACATTAATCCCGGGGAAACCTCTTGCGATAAATCATTCACCGTAGAAACCGTCAATTGTGTTGGGGCTTGTGCGCTGGGTCCGGTTGTAATAATGAACGGAGAATATCATGACCATATGACCTCATTGAAATTGCGGAAAATGATTGAAGAGACCGAGGAAAAGGACAAGGAGAATGCCATAAATGGAGAAGATAAACATTCCTGAGGATTTGTATACATTTTCCCAAAGGATGAAGAGCAAACTTGAACAATATCAAACAATAATTACGGTATGTTCAGGAACGGGGTGTCAGGCTTCCGGATCCCTAACCGTTCTCATAGCGTTAAACGAAGTATTGAAAAAAAATAACCTGCTTGCCGTGGTAAAGGTCAGGGCTTCGGGTTGCCATGGCTTTTGCGAACAAGGGCCCCTGATGGTCATTGAGCCCGGCAACATTTTTTACTGCCATATCAAGCCCCAGGATGTTGAAGAGATTGTTAATGAAACAATCATAAATAAAAAAATAGTAGACCGGCTTCTCTATTGTGACCCTGTTACCGGCAATAAAATAACCAGGGAAGAAGATATTCCCTTTTATAAATCGCAGGACCGGATGATTCTCGGTCAAAACAAATTGTTGGACCCGTGTGATATCGGGGAATATATCGCTTATGGGGGATATTCGGCTTTTGTAAAAGTGATTACGGATTTAAACCCCGAAAAAATTATTGCTGAGATTAAAAAATCAGGTCTCAGGGGACGCGGCGGAGCCGGATTTCCTACCTGGAAGAAATGGGATGCATGCCGGAGTGCCCCGGGGGAAACAAAATACGTTATATGCAATGCCGATGAGGGAGACCCCGGTGCATATATGGACAGAAGCCTTTTAGAGGGCAACCCCCATGCTATTCTTGAAGGAATGTTGATAGGGGCTTACGTTATTGGTTCCAGAAAAGGACATATATATGTGAGGAATGAATATCCGTTGGCAGTAAAACATTCTCAAATAGCAGTTGACCAGGCACGCAATCTTGGTCTGTTGGGTGAAAATATTTTAGGAAGCGGTTTTGATTTTGACATTCAGGTTTCTCGAGGTGGCGGTGCATTTGTTTGCGGTGAATCATCGGCTCTCATGCAGTCACTGGAAGGAAAAGTGGGTGAACCGAGGCCAAAAGATGTTCATGCTGTCGAAAAGGGATTAAAAGATGCACCAACCGCCTTGAATAATGTTGAAACATGGGCAAATGTACCTACTATAATCAACAAGGGTGGTCAATGGTTTGCAAAAAAGGGTACGGAAAAGAGCAAAGGGACTAAAATTTTTGCCCTGACCGGTCAAATTAAAAATACCGGCCTTGTGGAAGTGCCCATGGGAACTACCCTCAAAACCATTGTTTATGATATTGGTGGCGGATCTCAAAACGGTTCCAAAATAAAAGCCGTTCAGACCGGAGGACCTTCCGGTGGGTGCCTGCCGGTAGAAAAATTTGATCTCCCGGTAGATTTCGAAGCGCTCAGTGCCGCCGGATCAATGGTTGGTTCAGGCGGGATGGTAGTGATGGATGAGAATTCCTGCATGGTTGATGTGGCAAAATATTTTCTGACATTTCTGCAGGATGAATCCTGCGGCAAGTGTGTTCCCTGTCGAATCGGGATTGATCGAATGCTTGAAATCGTACGCGACATAACTGAAGGAAGGGGGCGCAAAGAGCAACTGGAACTATTGGAAGATATAGCGGAAACAGTTGCCGTTGGCTCTCTTTGCGCTTTGGGCAAAACAGCACCAAACCCCGTGCTTTCGACGCTTCGTTATTTCCATTCCGAATATGAAACACATATTATAGATAAAAAGTGCCCTGCCGGGGTTTGCCGGGAATTGATACATTACTCCATAGATCAGGAAAAATGTAACGGCTGCGGTCTCTGCTTAGAAGCTTGCCCCAATGATGCCGTTTCCGGAAAGAAAAAAGAAGCACATGCAATTAATGATGGAATATGTACCAAGTGCGGAATTTGCATGGAACAATGTAAAAGGGATGCCGTGATTGTAAAATAGGATAGTCAGGGGAGAATTATGTCGGATTATGTAACTCTTACTATTAATGGATCAAACATTCGGGTGCCAAAAGGAACCAATGTCCTGGACGCGGCGTTGGAATACGGGATTTGTATTCCCCATCTTTGCCATATGAGTGATTTGACTCCTATTGGCGCTTGTCGGCTGTGCATAGTCGAAGTGGTAGAAAATGGAAAATCTGAGGTTACGGCTTCCTGTACCCTGGAAGCAAAGGAAGGGATGACCATTCTGGCCCATACGGATAAGATTTTAAAAGCCAGAAAGAACATTGCCGAAATGCTGGTTGCAGAAGCACCAAATTCCAGAGCAATACAGGATGTTGCCGTCCGTTGCGGCGTAACTGAGGTACGCTTTCCATTCAGGAATAAAAATTGTGTGTTATGCGGAAGATGTATCCGGGTATGCAGTGAAGTCTGGCAAGCTAATGCACTGGGGTTTGTCGGCAGGGGAAAAGATCGGCACGTTGCGCTTCCTTTTCATAACAGACCTGAATTTTGCAAACGATGCTGGTCGTGCCTGGAAGTCTGTCCCATGACCATAACACCTTGCGATGGCCCAATGAAAGAGGGGGAAGAATATTTTTGTGGTAAGTGCGAATCCCAGCTAACAATGGCCCTGGGATCAATTGATACTTGCGTCCAGTGCAGACTTGGCGCTGGTTTTGGGTGTTTAAGGGCGGAACCCGAAAAGTAACGGATTTTTTTTGGAAGTATCGCCACTGCCAGTCACTTTTTTTGTTTAACCGGGGGGATCAAACGGAAGAGAGGAGATTGGTAAAAAAGCATCTAAAGGTTTATTAAAAAATCTTGCAATATCTACAAACAGTTGGAGCGAAGGAAGGCTCTGGTTGTTTTCTATTTGAGATAAGGCGCTGGGAGTAACACCCAATATCCGGGCTAATTTTGTCTGGGTGAGATTGTTTTTTAAACGTAACTCGCGGATGTGGCCCCCTATTTTGATAGAGTCTTTTTTGTGTAAAAAGTTTGTAGTCCTATCAGGATCCATTTTTTGGTAAGAAAATTCGGTTGCCCCCGGTTTTCTTATTATCCCTGTTTGCTCGGAGGGTTCCAGAAAATTTATTTTGTTATCGCGAAAACTATAGTAATGAATTCCATTCAACAGATGAGAAGGCCTTCCGTCCACCTTCAAAAAACCTGCCGTACAGGTATTATCTTTCTGAAAACTTAAGCTAATGACCAGCTGGGTTATATGGCTTATGTTGGCTAAAAATGATTTGGAATGAGCATCTCTGGCCAGGGGCCAGTAGGCTAAAACCTGTAACTCAAAAAGTTTGGGGCAGGTGTAAGTAAAAAAATGGAGTGTATTTTTTTCATCCCACAGTTCTTGCATGCCCGTCAGACTATCAAAGGCATATTTACACAAGTAACCATCTTTATATTCCCCTTCTAATTTATTCATAGTCTTTATAAATTCAGCAGGGTCTGTCAGATCTTCTATGCAATACACTTGGAATGATTCCGGTCTGATTGCCTCATTTTTGTAAAAGGATTGAAAAAACTCATCACCATTCCCCTTGCCAAAGGTAAAGGCATCCACAAGTATGAAATTTTCTTTACGTAAAAAATTTTTATAACGGGAGTATATTTTTTGAGGGGGGAAATCAAAGCTTATGTAAATATTTTTGAAATGATTCCCGTCTCCAGCCGCAAAGAAACATTCTAAAAAATAGTCAAAATACGTCCCTGGATCCAATACCCAAACTACATTGTCACCCAGTAGCACACCCCCCATGAGGTTATCCAGGTAAGGTGTTCCGCTGTTATAAAACTTTTTCATAGAATCCCCTTTGGTTGCATCGTTCGAGATTGACTGCCCCTGACAGATAATTACGTCAACCGGGCGGCAGGCGAGGCATCTGCCTAAATGAAAGAGTGATTTCTGCGTTTCCAGCGGCTGGGCGGTGGTCAATCTTCGAAACATAACACTTAATTGTTAACTCTTAGCCACAAAAATAAACCGACTAAACTAAAAATAGTCTGATTTAACGGCAAGTTAACTGGCTTATGGACGCCCCGTTTTTTTTAAGGAAGATCAAGTTTATGTTTCACCATTCATGCGGATGAGTAGTCCGTTTAAACCGGTGG
>DAOWNY010000211.1 GCA_030642325.1 Deltaproteobacteria bacterium | reverse complement strand
TATGTGAAGGACGCTGCCATAGCAGCTCATCATAGCGGGCAACTCCCCGCCTGGAAACTGATGGTGGAACATCTGATGAATGATGGTTTGCTGGATGCGGTATTTGCCACCTCAACGGTTGCCGCCGGGATTAATTGTCCGGCCCGCAGTATCATTTTTCTAAACTCCGACAAATTTAACGGCCATCAATTTAGCCCGCTCAATTCAACGGAGTTTCACCAGATGACCGGTCGGGCCGGTAGACGGGGAATGGATAAAATCGGGTTTGCCTTGATCGTTCCTGGTAAATTTAACGATGTCCGTCTAATGGCGAATCTCTTTTCATCTCCACCTGAGGATGTCCTGAGTCAACTCAAGGTGAATTTTTCCATGGTTCTCAACCTCCTGCTATCCCACCAATCCCTGGAAATTAAAGAAATTTTTCAAAAATCGTTTGCAACCTACCTTAACCGGTCAAAAAACTCCCCGGGATTGAACCATACCTTGTGGAATAATTTTCTCAAACACCTGAAATTTCTCCAGGAGGAAGGTTTTGTAAGCGAGCACGGTGAACTGACCGAGGATGGCCGGTGGGCATCTCGGCTGAGGATCGATCAGCCCATCATAATTGCGGAATGCTTTCGAAAGGGCGTCTTTCCCGATTCGGACCCTGCCTTATTGGCTGCCATGGTGGCACCTTTTGTCCGGGACCGGGAAACGAATTTTGAAATCGAAAAAATAAAAATTTCAAAGCAACTTTTTAAAAGGTTTGATCGGATGGAAAGGGCATTGATACCTGTTTTAAAACGAAAAAAGAAGCGGGGGTTCAAAATAAGTCCCATCTCTCTTCAGCCCGCCATAGCAATCTTTGCCTGGGCAAATGGAAAACAGTGGGAAAAGACTTTAAAATTATCAAACCTTACCGAAGGGGATTTTGCCATGTTAATTTTCCGGACGGTGGACTGCTTGAGACAGATTGCCTCCCTCAAGCAGGAATTTCCTGAAATTGCCGGAATCTCCCTTGAGGCAATCGACTTGATCCTGCGCGAACCGGTATTGGATTAAACTTTGAGTAAATCATCTTTTAAAAAAACTAATTTATGCTATAGTCATCCATACTTATATGAAACTAAAAATATTATCCGGAAATCTCAAAGGGAAAGGCATTAATGTTCCCCCTACCGATTCGGTAAGACCGATTCTCACCCGTTTAAGGAAGTCCCTTTTGGACATCATAAGGACAGACCTGATCGATGCCTCTTTTCTGGATCTTTTCGGAGGGTCCGGAATTGTTACCTTTGAGATGATTAGTAACGGGGCCCGATCATCCACCATCATTGAGCTTAACCGGCTTAATTTCCAAGTCATAAAAGATAACGCCCGGCTTCTGGGAATATCTTCCCGGGTTGAGATCATCCCCGGAGACGCCCTGACAAAAATTATGGAACTTCACAGTCTTAAGCGCACATATGATATCATCTACATTGCCCCTCCCCAGTACCGGGGCTTAATCGACCGGACCCTCCATCAATTGAGTAAAAATAGAATCTATCATCCCCAAAGCCTGATAATCACCCAGCATCACCCAAAAGAAAAAATTTGTTATCCATCAGAGGAATTCTATCTCCTAAAATCCAGGCAACACGGTAATACTATCTTTAATTTCTACGGGGCGGATAAAAAACCTAATCACTGAAACCCCCCGCCCGCATGTACCCGGTTTTTTTGATATGACTAAAGTGTTACGTTTTAAGCTATAGTAGGATCAAATCGATAGGGATAGCCTGATGCAGCATCATCCCTGCTTTTTGCCGGGTTTTAAAAACAGTAGGATTACACCGAAATATTTTTGAAAAAAGCATCCGCTTTTATCGCGCAACCGGTAAGGTAAAATAGAAACTGCTTCCATTTCCCGTTTCACTTTCCACCCAGATCTTTCCCCCCTGCATCTCCACCAGGCGTTTGGATATGGAAAGACCCAAACCGGCGCCGGCCATTAAACCGCTTTTATCTATCTGTTCAAAACGTTCAAAAATAAGCATCTGCTTTTCTTGGGAAATTCCGATCCCGGTATCCCTGACCCGGATTATCAAATTGTTTCCCTTGTCATCAACCCTTGCCCCCAGTGATATTGTTCCTCCTTTTTCGGTAAACTTGGCGGCATTTCCCAATAAGTTGATTAATATCTGCCGCAAGCGAATTCGATCAGACATAACCTGCGGCAAATCATGATCAACCTCGCTGATCAGGTTAAAATTCTTGCTGGTAAACTGAGAATTCCAGAAAAAATCGAGTTCATCAACCACACTTTTAAGGCTCAATTTTTCCAGGTTTAGTTCCAGCTTGCCCGCTTCGATCCTGGAGATGTCCAGTAGATCATTGATTAAACTGAGGAGGTGGGTCCCTGAATCGATAATTCTGTCCACCGCCCGGGGGATCTTGTCAAAGGACTTGCCTTTTCTGATTATCCTTTGGATGGTTTCGGCAAAACCGAGGACACTGGTTAGAGGAGTTCTTATTTCGTGGCTTATGTTGTTGACAAATTCGGATTTCAGCCGGTTGGCCTCTTCCGCGGATTGTTTTTCCAACATCAACTCCTCAATTTTTTTACGTTCCGTAATGTCACGATATACGTGGACTAAAGATTCCAGTTCACCACTTCTTCCATAACACACCTGGACCTGGGCGCTCACCCAAATGCCGAATTGTTCCAATTTAACCTCGTGTTCGGATAAGGGTAGATTGTTTTGAATTCTAAAAAGCGAGCATGTCTTACGACGACCGTTATGGCTATTATTACATTTAAATAATTCTTTACATTGAGTGCCCGCAATCTGACCGGGGAGTTTACCAACTAATGCTGCCAGAGAACGATTCACCCGCTTTACCTTGCCGGTCGAGTCGGTTATAAAAATAAAATCATTGATGGCGTCAAAGGTATCTTCCCACTCCTCTTTGGCCTTGCGTAGTTCAGCTCCCGCTTTCTTTTGCTCGGTAATATCAACCCAATTGGAAAGAAGATAACGGGATTTCCCGCTGATTATTTCCGGAGTAGTGGTTATCCTCACCCAAAACAATTCTCCGCTTTTCTTTTTAAAGAGTTTCTCAATTTCTTTTGTCCCCTTACCCAAAAGTTCCTTCATCTCCCTGTCGGTTTCCTTCAATTTTCCTTCTATCCACCAGGGATAGGGGGTTTTACCGCCAATCAGTATCCCGGCGGAAAAACCGGTCAATCTTTCCAGGGAAGGGTTCACATATCTAATTGAGGTATCAGGATTGATTGCCATTATGGGATTGGGGGAGTTATCCAGCAGGCCGGAACTAAATTCCTCGCTTTCTCTAAGCGCCGCCTCCGCTCTTTTTCGTTCGGTTATGTCCTGAACAATCGCCAGTATGCCCATCAAATTACCGCTTTCATCCCTGAGCCGGCTTGCGCTGAGATATGCCGGGAAGACCTCGCCATTTTTTTTCCTGAAGTCTATCTCGCTTTCAGCGCTGCCTGTTTTGAGGATCTCCCTCCTCATACTTTTCATAAGCCCGGACTTTGCAACCTGATCCGGTATCATCTGAAATATATCAATCTTCCCCACTACTTCACCCTCGGTATAGCCCATGATCATCTCTGCCCCTTTGTTCCAGGAGGTCAGATTACCATTTAAACCATAAGTGGCAATATAAAAACCGGT
>DAOWNY010000067.1 GCA_030642325.1 Deltaproteobacteria bacterium | reverse complement strand
TGAAGGATAATACCTTCACCATGCCCAAAAAGGCTCCGGAAGCAAGGCATCCGGGAACTTTAAGCCAGACGGGAACCAGAGAAGTAAGACCGGAAGCAATTATTCCTCTGGATGACAGTGATCTTGAGGATTTTTAGAATTACGGAGTTACCATACAGGTGTTTTTATTGGCAGGGCCTTAAGATAATCATAAATTGGCATGTATGGCACATGGTATTTCCCCGAATATCCACGCTATACAACTAAACGCGGGAATCGTCGGCAGATTATTCTTATTTATCTAAAAGGGGCAATCCACATTGCCCCTTTTAGAATCCTGTGGATTTTATCTCTATTCCTGCTTATCACACAAGAACTGCTCATGTTTTATCGTTGCATTCTCAATGGCCCTAAGGATATCGGTCTCGGCATTTTCCGATATTTTTCCATGGCCGGGGAGAATCATATTTATCTTCATGGTATTAAGCCTGGCCAGTGAGTTTATATATTCACCGTAACTTCCTGATGTTGATATGTCGGAGATCGTACCTTTGGTAAAGACCGTATCGCCTGAAAAGAGAATTCTTTTGTAGGGCTCAAAGATGCATATGGAACCGGAGGTATGTCCGGGGGTATGGAGTACTTTTAGAAACCAGTCACCCACGGTTATGGCATTGATGTTCATAAGCCAGAGGTTGACTTTGTATCCCCTGACATCATGACCAAGTGCCCGGCACTTTAATACCTCATCATCGGCGGATATGATTTTTGTGGCTGCAAAGCGGTCTGCTGCAATAAGAGAGTGCTTTTGAAAATATTTGTTGGCACCAATATGGTCAACATGTTCATGGGTGTTAATAACCATATCGATATCTTCAGGTTCAACCCCGATTTCTCTAATATCTTTCAAAAGAATATCCACATGATCGATAATGCCGGGATCAATAAGGACACTCCTGTCCTCTGTTGTTACGAGGTAAGAGGAACAACTCGGCTTCCCGGTATTTATCCTGTAAAGCTCCGGCATTATTTCACTATACATGTTATTTGAACGTCCCTGGGGATTGGCTTACAATTTTTGAAAAAATTCAAACATCTAACAGCAATACATTTTTGTATCCGTTCATTGAAAAAACCGTGAACAATTTCACATTTTTAAATTATATCACCGAGGCGGCGGCAATGGCAAGCTAAAGATTGAGGGGTCTTTGTTTGACTCTTATGCAGATTTTACAATGGTCAAAGATAGGTAGTCAAATATCCCCTGTGACCCGGCTCTCCCGCTTAAGTCCTGAACCGCGAATTAATCTTCCGCCCCAACAAAAACCCCGTCATCTTTTTTGAAGAAGATGGAGCTTAAAATCCGTTCTTATGAAGTAAACTAAAATTTACAGCGGGTTTACAACATTCACCCCCTTTAAAATTTCCACTGCCAAAAATCCTCCAAAAGATGAATTCTTGCCTTCTTGACAATATTGACTCTTATTGTTATATACCGTGAGAGAAACAGACTTGCAGGACTGCAGGTTAAGTCGGTCGCTACTCAACAATGATTTTATTGGTATCTGTTCACGGTTTAACTATTGATAAAAACTTAGGTCTAATCTAAGATGTAATTATGAGTTCTTCATTTGAAGATTCAAGAGTTTGTAATTTGCGGGAAACCCGCCCTCCGGGAATACTATTTTGCCCGGCAAAGTGAATATCGGGAGAAAAATTATGAAAAAGATAATTAAATGGACATTGATATTGGGGGGATTTTTTTTGGTGATGGTTATATCAGCCCTCCTTATCATCCCCGCATTTGTGGATGTCGGGAAATACAAGCCCGTCATCGAAAAAAAGATAGCCGAAGCCACGGGACGTCCCTTTATCCTGGGCGGAGATCTTGATCTTTCTCTCTTTCCCTGGGCGGGCATTTCCTTCTCTGATCTTCACCTGGGCAATCCCCCCGGTTTCGAGGAAAAGGATTTTTTGAGCATCAAATCATTCGAGGCAAGGGTGAAACTTCTTCCCCTCTTCTCAAAAAAAATTCAGGTGAAATGTTTTGTCTTGGAAGGACCCAGGATAGTCATGGAAAGGAACAAGGAGGGTCGAGGAAATTGGGAGGGGATGGGGAAAACTCCACCGGCAGTTTCCGATAAAGCCCCCCATGATACTAAAGATGTTTCCACGGGTAAATCCGGTCAAGCTTTTCCCATCAATGCAATTGACGTAACAAAGTTCTCTGTTACCAACGGAAAATTTCTCTGGATCGATCATATCAAAGGGGAGCGAAATGAGGCCTCGAATTTAACCCTTATTCTGGAGGATGTTTCCCTTGACCGCCCAGTTAGTTTAAATTTTTCAGCTCTACTGGACGGTAAATCGATTTCTCTGGCAGGAAAAGTAGGGCCGATCGGAAAAGAGCCGGGCAAGGGGGATATCCCTCTAGACTTGGTAATCAAAGTCCTGAAACAATTAGAAATAAGTCTTAGGGGTAAGATCACCAATGCTGCATCCGAAAAACGGTTCGACCTTGCCGTCGGGATTGCCCCTTTTTCTCCCCGAAAGCTGCTTGCCGGTTTGGGACAGACCTTTACGATAACCACCGCCAATCCCCGAGTCATGAATTTATTATCCTTGAATGCCGGGTTGGTAGGCGATTCTCAGAATCTATCGATTTCAGATGGGACACTGGAACTGGATGAGTCAAAACTGGATTTTTCCGTTAAAATCAGAGATTTTTCTCAACCCAAACTGAGTTTCGACCTCAAGCTGAATAAAATCGACCTGGACCAGTACCTTCCTCCTGCGCCGGACCGGAGGAAAAAATCTGGTGGAGGTGATAGCACGGGCAAAATTTCCCCGTCCCAGGGGAAAAAAACTGACTATCAAGCACTTCGGCGACTCGTTCTGGATGGTATTGTCCGAGTGGGAGAATTTAAGGTGGGGGGAGCACGGATGGAGGATCTATACCTTAAGCTTTCCGGAAAAAACGGACGCTTTGATTTAAATCCCCTCACCCTCAAGCTTTACCATGGTGATATTTCCTTAAGGGGGGTCCTGGATGTCCGGCAGAATCTCCCCAGAAGCAATACGGATATACATTTAAAAGGGATCAAGGTTTCCCCTTTGCTGCAGGACCTTATGGAAAAGGATTTTTTGGAAGGGGTTTTGGAAGGCAACCTGGTCATCGGCACCACAGGGGATGATGCCGAAAAAATCAAGGCATCCCTAAACGGGAAGGGAGATATTTTTTTGAAGGACGGGGCCCTCGTGGGGATTGATCTGGTGCAAATGATCCGGAATATAAAAACAAGCTTCAGTCCTGCTGATAAAGGGGAGGAGCTGCCCCGGACTGACTTCGGACAGTTTCATTTGCCCTTCAGCATCATAGACGGCATCTTTACCACCACCAAAACTTCCCTCAAATCCCAACTATTCAGACTGCAGGTAGAGGGATCGGCCGATCTGGTCAAAGAGGCTCTGGATTTCCGGGTGGAACCCAAATTTCTTGCCATCCCCCCAAAAGAGGAAAACCTGAAAAAACGTTCCGAAATCATGATTCCGCTGAGAGTTACCGGAACATTTTCAGCTCCCAAGTTTACCCCTGATCTTAAAGGTATGTTGAAGAAAAGCATAGAAACGGGGCTTTCCGATCCCTCTAAATTTAAAGAGATGTTCAGAAGCCTCCGAAAGGATAAAAAAGAGTTAAAATCGAAGGAAGAGAAGGACGAGGTCTCTCATTCCCCGGACCTTCTTTAATTAGCTGCTGCAGAAAAAAAGGGGGGGGCAAGCCTCTGCTTATGGTGATAAAAACGGGGGAGTGTTAAAATCGCATCTTAATTATTTAAATAGCCACTATTATTTGTTTCCTCTGTTTTTCCATGGCCCTTTTGGCCCGGTCTTTTTCTTGTTAAGCCATATCCCCGGCAGCACCTCAATTTTTTCCATGAAGGATTTACTCCAAGGGGGCTTCATGTTCGTTCATGCTGATGAAATTCCCGGTATTCTTTTGCCTGAACGGTGAACTGAGAATCGTGAACGGTTACTAAAATTCCTTTCAGTCAAAAACCAGCTCCGACAATGGTGACACATCTACAAGTGTGCCATCATGTTTCTCGATACGTTCCCTCGCGTTGCTCCATGGATATGTGATGGGGTCGGCAACCAACTCCACTCTCACCTGATTTAACTTTATATATCTAGCCGCTCGCAGTAAATGTAGTTTGCAGCAGTTTTTTTATAGCAATAGATGGGCGGATGAGGCAAAAAGGTATGCGCTTTGCTTACCTTTTTTGCAACCTTGACTATGTTTCAGGGGTATGTTAGATTTCACCTTAAGATTATTTTTTTCATTAACTTAGGGTCTTAAGAGCTTAAGATGCATCAAGCAGACGTAATAGTTTTATATAACCAAGAGGTAGCCCATTCCTGTTATAAAATGCGTTTTCTCTCTTCCGAAATTGCAGAATCCGCAAAACCGGGGCAATTTATCATGATAAAAGCGGGGGGAGAATTCGGTCCCCTGCTGCGCAGACCCCTTAGTATCCACCGGATCTTAGCAAGTGAGGGGGCAGTGGAAATTCTTTATAAAGTGGTGGGCACGGGTACCAGACTGCTGTCAGAGACAAAAAAGGGAGACTTCCTAAACTTACTGGGTCCCTTGGGAAACGGATTTAAAATAAATACCGATCTGCACGCTGCAGTAATAGTATCGGGGGGGATTGGAGTTGCTCCTCTGCTTTTTCTGGCTGAAAAAATATCAGAAAAAAAGATTGACTTATTAATTCTTCTGGGGGCCAAGACAAAGAATGATATCCTTGCGGTCAGCGAGCTGGAAAATCTGGGGGGAGAGATTAAGCTGGCCACCGAAGACGGCAGCTTAGGCTGTCGGGGATTGGTATCTGAACTTTTGGAAAAAAGGTTAGGCCCACCCGGCTCCCCTGTTTCCAAAATACACTGCTTTACTTGCGGGCCCCGGCGGATGATGGCCCGGGTTGCAAAACTATCCAAACAATACAAAATACCGTGCCAGGTATCTCTGGAAGCCGGAATGGCCTGCGGGATCGGTGCTTGTTTGGGGTGTGCGGTTGAAACTAAACCACGGGAATGGGAAAATTACTTTGCGTCTCAGCCTCATTACCAAAGAGTCTGTAAAGACGGGCCGGTTTTTGATTCAGATGAGGTGGTCTGGTGAAAAAACATTCAAACCCGACGAAAGAGCGGGCAAACCTCTCGGTTGATATCGCCGGCATTAAACTGAAAAATCCGGTCATGCCCGCTTCAGGAACTTTCGGTTACGGTGAAGAATTCGGCGAATACATTGATATAAACAAACTGGGAGCAATTGTGGTTAAGGGGATTTCCTTAAACCCCCATTCGGGGAATCCACCCCCCCGCATAGTGGAGACCGCAGGAGGCATGTTGAATGCCATTGGTCTGGAAAATGTGGGGACGGAAGCGTTCATCAAAAAAAAATTGCCGTTTTTGAGAAAGTTTTCCACCCCTCTTATAGTCAATTTTTTTGGAAAAACTCCCCGGGAATACAAGGAGGTGGCAAAAAAGTTGAGCGAACAAGAGGAGATCGCCGGACTGGAGATGAATATTTCCTGCCCCAATGTGAAGGAAGGGGGCATCGCCTTCGGCATTGATCCAAAGCGAACATATAAACTGGTAAGCCAGGTTCGACAAGTGACCACACTCCCTTTACTGGTTAAACTTTCTCCAAATGTAACCGACATTAAAGCCATTGCCCTGAGTGCGGAGGAGGCGGGAGCAGATGGACTCTCACTGATCAATACCATTACCGGGATGGCAATTGACCTGGACACCGGAAAACCTAAACTTCATAACATTACCGGCGGGCTTTCCGGACCTGCGATCAAGCCGGTTGCCTTGAGAATGGTTTGGGAGGTTTCCCGGGTGGTCAAGGTTCCCCTGATTGGAATAGGAGGTATTTCAACTGCCCGGGATGCCCTGGAATTTATGGTGGCCGGTGCCTCCGCCATCCAGGTGGGCACCGCCGGTTTTACAAACATTACTATCATGCCGGAGATCATCGAAGGGATGAAAGATTATCTTGAAGTAAATGGAATTATTGATATCAAACGTCTGGTCGGATCGCTGAAAGTTCCTGACAACCCCAAAAATTGAGGAGAAAAAAGATTGCCGGAGATTGCCGAAAAAAAGATCTATTCCATCTCACAGCTCACCAGGGACATTAAGCTCATCCTGGAGAACAACTTCGGCCAAATCTTGATCAAGGGGGAGATATCCAACTTCCGCATCCCTTCTTCGGGACATTTCTACTTTACTCTGAAGGACGAAATGAGCCAGATCCGGGCGGTGATGTTTAGATTTCAGAATAAATACATTAAGTTTCAACCCGCAGATGGTCTCCTGGTAATTGGCGGGGGCAGGATAAGCCTTTATGAAAAACGTGGGGAGTATCAGATTATCCTTGATTATATGGAGCCTCAGGGAAAAGGCGCCTTGCAACTGGCCTTTGAACAGTTGAAAGAGAAGCTGAAAAAAGAGGGGCTTTTTGATGATTTTCAAAAAAAGCCGTTACCTCTTCTTCCCCGGCGAATCGGAGTGGTAACTTCTCACAGTGGGGCTGCATTTCGTGATATTTTAAGGGTGATCCATCGAAGGTATGCCAATGTTGAGATCCTGCTTTATCCCGTTTCGGTGCAGGGAGAAGAAGCTCCCCGGCAGATCAGCCGGGCCATCCGTTATTTAAGCCGATCATCCGGGGTGGATGTGATTATAGTGGGCAGGGGGGGTGGTTCCATTGAAGATCTCTGGGCATTTAATGAAGAGGTGGTGGCCAGGGCCATCTTTGCCTCCAGGATACCCATTATCTCGGCGGTTGGTCATGAAATTGATCATACCATCGCTGACTTCGTAGCCGATCTCCGGGCTCCAACCCCTTCTGCTGCCGCTGAACTGGTGGTACAAAATAAGAAAGATCTTAAAATCAGATCAAAGGATTATTCTTTCCGACTGGTGAATGCCCTCAGGCAGAAGATGGAACTTTTGGAGGAACGTTTCAAAGGAACAAAAAACAGGTTGGGAAATCCTGAAAAAAAAGTCGCCGATCTTCGCTTATGGTCTGATGATTTATCAACCCATCTTTTGGACGGAACCAGGCGGTTGATCACCCAAAAAAGAGAAAAATTCCATATTGAAAAAGGGAATCTTTTGTTCAGGAATCCCGAGGGCAGGATAAATGTATCCAGCACTTACTACCATAATATTAAGAAGGGCCTTAATAAAAATATTTCCCAGGTCTTGTCAGGAAAGCTTCTTGCCCTGGAAAAAAGGATGGATAGACTCAATTCTTTAAATCCCCTTTCCGTTCTACGCCGGGGCTACAGCATTACCAGCCGGGTTTCAACCGGAGAGATCATTAAAGACGCTGATGGGGTGAGAGTGGGAGAGGAAATTAGTGTAAAGCTCCACCGAGGGAAATTATTTTGCAGGGTGGGGGAAATAATAAACCAACCAATGTTTAATGTGGGTGTGGGGATAAACAATGAAGAAAAAAACTTTTGAAGAATCCCTGCAAAATTTGGAATTACTCGTAAGACGCTTGGAGGAAGAAGACCTTTCTTTGGAAGAATCACTCAAGGCCTTTGAAGAAGGAGTAAAATTATCCAAATTTTGTGCAAAAAAGTTGGACGAAGCCCAACAAAAGGTAGAAATTTTACTTAAGGATCAGGATGACAATTTACAACCGGCACCTCTGGAAATAACCGAAAGAGGGGAAGAAGAAATATGATCCGGTAACGATGCTCAGAATTCAGCATGTCTGTCTGGTTCGTGCGGCATAAGACAAAAAATATCCGTTCATAGCTAACAGTTACAGTTCATAGTTTGCAGCTAACTATTGCCTGAGTTGAACGATTAGCTGTCAGCACACAAACGTTTAGTTTTGAAAAACCGAGGTATTACGGAAGCTTGAAATAAACACCCAATGGGTGGCTTGTAATAGCAAAACATTCTGTGATCATTTTGGCTGATAGCTGACTGCTAAAGACTAACCACTCAATTCAGGTATTGATAAAAACTTAGGATTAAGATAATATTAGTTTTTTTTAAAAATTATAGGAAATTGTCTTGGATGTAAAAAATTACTTAGAAAATAGTAAGCTGATGGTAGAGGAGGCTCTGGATCACTACCTTCCTCCCGAGGGTACATTTCCTCCCCAGATCTACCGGGCCATGAGATACAGTATTTTTGCAGGGGGGAAAAGGCTTAGACCTATCCTGGTAGTTGCCGGATCGGAGACAGTGGGGGGGCGGGGAAAGGATACCCTGCCGGTGGCCTGTGCCATTGAATTGATTCATACTTTTTCCCTTATCCACGATGATCTCCCGGCCATGGACAATGATGATTATCGGAGAGGGAAAGCATCAAGCCATAAGGTTTTTGGGGAAGCACTTGCCATTCTGACCGGGGATGCTCTTATTACAGAGGCATTCCAATTGATGACCAACCGCGATTTGATTTCTCATTTAAATCCCAATCAGATTATAGAGATAGTCAATGAAGTCGCAACTGCTGCCGGTCATTCGGGTATGATCGGTGGACAGGTAATGGACATGGAATCAGAGGGTCAAAAAATAGAACCATCAATTCTTGAGTATATACATACCCGCAAAACCGGTGCTCTAATCATGGTATCGGTCCGGGTGGGGGCTAAGTTGGGGGGAGGGAATGAGCAGGAAGTTTCACTCCTCTCTGATTATGGTGAAAAACTGGGGCTTGCTTTCCAGATCAGGGACGATATCTCTGATGCCCGGGAAAAGGACGGGAAGTGGGGGTTGGAGGCC
>DAOWNY010000082.1 GCA_030642325.1 Deltaproteobacteria bacterium | reverse complement strand
TGCCACCATAGACTGGGAATTTGAACCCCAGGAACAATACGGCGGAAATCGCTATCCTCCGATATGCTTTGTCCTGCCGCCGGAGGAGGAAAAACAGGTTATGTCCCGATGGGACGAGTACGGAATAAAACCTGTGAAATAATTAAGGTGGGTTTTGCAACTTGCAAGAAATGATAAAATAGGATAATATCAGGTGAAAATATAGGTAGTTCCCCCGTATTTTTATATTCGAAAAAAAATAATGGGAGAATTATTTTCGGATATCACAATAAGGGAGTCAAACTCCATTAAAAAGAGCTTTTAGGTAAAGAGGCAGGCCTTTGCGGATCATATTTATGGGAACCCCGGAATTTGCAGTTTTTTCCCTCAAGGCCATACTTACAACCGATAACCAGGTTGTCGGAGTGGTGACCAAACCTGACCGGCCTCTGGGAAGAGGGCAAAAGGTTATTCCATCTCCCATAAAAAAGTTGGCCGTTACCCTAAATTTACCCTTAATGCAGCCTGAGAAGGTTAGAGAAGAAGCTTTTATTAATCAGCTCATTGCACTTTCGCCTGATGTAATTGTGGTGGTTGCTTACGGTCAAATTTTACCAGGCAGTATCCTTTCTATTCCCGGGCTTGGCTGTATCAATCTCCATGCTTCTCTTCTCCCTGAATACCGGGGGCCGGCACCTATCCATCGGACGATCATAAACGGAAAAGATGTTACCGGAGTTACCATTATTAAGATGGATGAAGGTATGGATACCGGCAATATTCTTTTGCAGCGGGAAATCCCTGTCAAAAAAGATGAGAGAGTATCCGAACTCTACCAACGTTTGGCCGGGGAGGGAGCCGCTCTTTTGGTGGAGGCTTTATCCGGACTTTCGGCAGGTGACCTCAGGCCTTCTCCCCAGCGCAGCAAGGGGGTAAGTTATGCCCCCCCTTTAAAAAAAGATGACGGACTGATTAACTGGAGTAAATCGGGAAAAGATATACTAAACCTCATCCGGGGTTTGGATCCAATTCCGGGGGCTTTCACTCATTTGTCAGGGAAAAGGCTAAAAATTTTTAGCGGTTTTTTGGTGGGCAAAAAAGAAGGGGGCAAAAAACCGGGAGAAATCTGCGAAATAAACAAAAAAGGCATTAAAGTAGCCTGCGGGGATGGATGCCTTTTTTTAAAAGAAGTGCAATTAGAAAATAAGAAGAGGATGCCCATCGAAACATTTCTTCTGGGGATAAAAATAGAGTCGGGCATAATCCTCAAGTGAGACGGGTCAAAAAAAATAAGGTAACCGTTCACGGTTCAATGTTTTTTTATTGAATTATGCAGCGCCTAAAGCATTTTAATCAGAAACTTAAACCTTTGAATCAGTTTTTGGAATTTTTTCAGAAAATATTTTAAATTCACATGCAATATAAACTTTAGTTCTCAGTTAGCATCAGGGCTTTTCGCCAATATGTTTCAATCAACCGTCAACTGTGAACCGTGAACTTTGAACGGATACTTAACGTGATACATCTTAAACCGGGATTGGACCCAAATGAAAAAAATAGCCCCATCCATTTTATCTGCTAATTTTGCCAGATTGGAAGAAGAGATTAGAATGGCTGAAGGAGGAGGAGCGGATTTACTCCATATTGATGTGATGGATGGTCATTTCGTCCCTAACATTACTATTGGTTCGCCGGTGGTGGAATCAATTGCCAAAATTACTACCCTCCCCCTTGACGTCCATCTTATGATATCAGAACCCATGCGCTATCTGGATGATTTTATCAGGGCGGGAAGTAAGATGATAACCGTTCATGCCGAGGCATCTTTTCACTTGCACAGAATGATTCAGCAAATGAAGAAAAGGGGTGTGATGACCGGAATTGCGCTAAATCCTTCCACCAGTCTTACCTGCCTCGATTATTTGCTTGAATTTGTTGATTTTATAGTAATCATGACGGTTAACCCCGGTTTTGGGGGCCAAACGTTTATTGAAGAAATGTTGCCCAAAATCAGTGCACTCAAAAAATTGATTGAGGAAAAGAATCTTGACATCTTAATCGAAGTGGATGGGGGGATCAAGGTTGAAAATATTTCCCGTGTTTCCCGGGCAGGGGCCGATATTTTTGTGGCCGGTTCCGCCATCTTTCACAGCGAAAACTATCAAAAGACAATTCAAAGGATGAAAAAAGAGTTTATACAATGAAAACGCTACAAATACTTACTTTTTTTCTTTTTTTCTCCGGTTGTGTTTCCTCTTCTTCCTTTGTTCCCCCATCGGATACCAACCTGGCATATTTTTCCGAGCTTGAAGGGGATCCGATGGAAACGTCCGGGTACCATTATTGTGCTGCGCAATACATGGAACTTCAGGGGAACATCGAAGGGGCAGTCAGGGAATATGCACTTGCCATAGATACTGATAAATACCCCTCCTTCCTGTATGTCGAGTTAGCCGGCCTTTATCTAAGAACCGGTTCTTTTATGAAGGCAATCAATGAGTGTGATAATGCCCTCAGTATTGATCAGAATTATATTCCTGCTCAGCTTCTTTTGGGTAAGATATATTCCAGTCTCAATAATAACGAGGCCGCTATCGAAAAGTACCAGGCTATCCTCAAGATTGATCCAAAGAATAAAGATGCCAACTTTCTTCTCGGTATTATCCATATCCAAAATAACAATTTTAGAATGGCGGAAGATATATTCAGGCATTATCAGGAGTTAGAACCTAATTCGGCGATGGCCCACTATTACTTGGGAAAAATTTATACAGAGATGAACTTGCTGACAAAGGCAGTTGCAAATTACAAGAGGGCGATAGAAATCGACCCCGACTTAACATATATCCTCTTTGACCTGGGGTTGGTCTATGAATTAAAAGGAGAGGATGAAAAAGCAATTCAAAATTATCAAAAAATCATTGAACTGAACCCAAAAAATTTTCGCGGTTGTATCAAGTTGGGGCAAATTAACATTAAAAAAAGGCGAATTGATCAAGCTCTTTCCTGGTTTTTAAAAGCAAAAAAGCTTAATCCCCATAACATGCTGGTTAAGACCAAACTTGGCTTGATATATCTTGAGAAAAAAAATTTTGCGGGGGCAATTGAAGAATTTAATCTCGTTCTTGATGATGATCCTGAGATTTATAGGGTGAGATATTTTTTGGCTACTGCCTATGAACAGAAGGGGGACATTAACTCGGCAACCAGGGAATACGAACAGGTTCCTGTAAGTTCTGATTTTTATGGTGATTCCCGAATCCGGTTAAGTTATATCTACGATATGACGGGGGAAAGTGATAAAGCAATTGTTTCGATCAATAAGGCAATCGAGATGGACAATAAAAATTTGAGCCTCTATAGTTTTAAAGCCTCCTTGCTGGAGGAAGCGGAGAGATACGGGGAAGCCATCGAAACATTGAAAGACGCATTAATGCTGGATTATACAGATATAAAAACCAACTTTGCATTGGGAATACTTTACGATAAAGCCGGTGAACTTGAAAAAAGTATCCGGCAGATGGAAAAGGTGTTAAGTTTTGATCCGGAAAATGCCCTTGCTCTCAATTACCTGGGTTATACATTTGCGGATAAGGGGATGCGACTGGATGAGGCGGAGGAGATGGTGTTAAGGGCGTTAGAGCTGAAGCCGGAGGATGGGTATATTACCGATAGCCTGGGATGGATCTATTATAAAAAAAATCTTTTTGATAAGGCGATCATGGTGCTGGAAAAAGCGATAAAACTCGTGCCAAACGATGCGATATTAATGGAACATCTGGGAGATGCATACCTTAAAAAAGGAGCGAAAAAAAAGGCATTGGAACTTTATAAAAAGGCGCTTAAACTTGATGGCGAAAAAAGAGAGCTGATCAAAAAGATTGACAGTATCGAGGGTTCGATAAATTAATAAATATATGGCGTCTCTCCAGTTGATCAATTATAATATTTTAAATTACCGTTCCAGGCTATGGTTTAACCCTTACCAGCCGTTTTTATTCCTCAGCCTTCGGCCTTCAGTTTATTTTACCTGAGTTACTTAAGAACTTCCGAAACAAAATGGTCTGCAATTTTTTACAACCACACCTCACAGCACAACAAATTATCATTACCGGATTAAATCTTAATCTTGGATCACACGTTAAAATGCGCTCAACAACACCAGGAGGAACCTTTTAAAAGAACAAGGAACCGAGATGAAAAGACCAACTAATCAAGAAAGCGGCAACATTAAAAAATATATTGCTGAACCAGGTGTTAAAAAGAAAAAGTTGAAAAAGACAGCATTACCGGACGGGGAAGTTCGTCACTGGTCGTATTATGAAATATTCCCTATTCCTTATCAGTCTCTGGATGAGAATGGGTATTTAATCGATGTAAATTCAGTATGGATTGAGAAACTCGGCTACCAGCATGATGAAGTTTTGGGTCGGTGGTTTGGTGATTTTCTGATTCCCGAACATGCCGGTTATTTCGAGCATCTTTTTTTTCTTTTCAAGGCGGCGGGAGAGATTCAGGAAACGGAGCTTGAAGTGCTGCGAAAGGACGGCTCCATCGTAGTAGCAATATTTAACGGCAGAGTCGAATATGACAATGGGGCTAAGTTTAAGCAGGCGCACTGCATTTTCCAGGATATCACTGCCTATAAGCAGGCTGAGAAAGCGCTTCGAGAGAGTGAAAGAAAATATCGAAATCTTTTTGACAATTCCATTGAAGGTATTACGGTTTCCAGGGGAAGTCAAACGATTGACGCCAATCAGGCCCTGCTTGATATCTTTGGGTACGCAACCTTAGAGGAGTTCGTCAATGTTCCTATTTTGGACCATTTGGCATTGGAATCCCGGGAGGCGATGGAAGAGAGGTTGAAGGGGTGGAGTAGTAATAAATTCGTACCCTCACGATATGAATGCAAGGTGATTCGCAAAAACGGGACGATCAGGGAACTTGAAATATCAGCAAAGGAAATAGTAATAGATAATCTTAAGTACCGGCAAAGCACTTTTCGAGACATCACCGAGCACAAACAGGCTGAGAAGGCGCTTCGAGAGAGTGAAAGAAAATATCGAAATCTTTTTGACAATTCCATTGAAGGCATCGGGACATCAAAGGGGAATCAGGTAGTTGACGCCAATCAGGCCCTGCTTGATATCTTTGGGTACGCAACCTTAGAGGAGTTCGTCAATGTTCCTATTTTGGACCATTTGGCATTGGAATCCCGGGAGGCGATGGAAGAGAGGTTGAAGGAGTGGGATAGTAATAAATCCGTACTCTCACGATATGAATGCAAGGTGATTCGCAAAAACGGGACGATCAGGGAACTTGAAATACTTGGAAATGAATTAGTGATCGGCAACAGTAAATATTGGCAAAGCACTTTTCGAGACATCACCGACCGAAAACGGGCGGAAATGGAGTTAAGGCGATCAAGTAGACAATTACGAAGTCTTGCCGCCCATTTACAGTCCGTGAGGGAAGAAGAAAGATCCAACATCGCCCGCGAGATTCACGATGAATTGGGGCAGGTATTAACGGTTTTGAAGATGGATTTATCGTGGCTGTCGAAAAGGGTTTCCCTGGAGGAAAATATCCTGTCGGAGAAGGTAGAATCCATGTTGAAACTCATCAACACAACTATTCATACTGTAAAAAGGATATCCGCGGAACTTAGGCCGGGGTTACTGGATGATCTGGGCCTTGTGGCAGCAATTGAGTGGCAGATAGAAGAGTTTCAAAAGCGAGGGGAAATTACTTTTGAAGTGAACCTGGAATCTGATGAAATAATAGTGGATAAAGATCGGGCTACCACAATTTTTCGAATCTTTCAGGAAACCCTTACCAATATTGCCCGCCATGCGAACGCCACGATGGTGGGAGTGAGTCTGAAAGAGGAGGTTGGAAATTTAGTGCTGAAGGTTACCGATAATGGAAAAGGAATCACCGAAAAGCAGATTTACAACCCACAATCATTTGGTCTGATTGGAATTAAGGAACGGGTGTATCAGTGGGGGGGGGAGGTCAGCATCAGTGGTATCCAGTATCAGGGCACTACAGTGCTGGTGAGCATTCCGATTAACCGGGTTCCTTCCATTGAGAGGTTGGGCCTCCCGGCAGGTGGATAAGAATCGGTTTAAATTATACGCAACTGCTTGCCGTAAGGGGGGAGCCTGAATTGAGGATAATCCATCCGGAATGACGGCCATAATTAATAATTTAGTAGAAAAGATGTGTCCGGAAGGGGGGGGATCATGATTAAAATACTTATCGCCGATGATCACGCCATTATTCGTGAGGGACTGAAGCAGATCGTGGGGGAGACATCCGATATGCTTGTAACCGGTGAGGCCAATAACGGTTCTGAGGCGCTGAAAAAAATATATAAAAATAATTACGATGTTGTCTTGCTTGACATTTCCATGCCTGGTAAAAGCGGGATGGATGTTTTAAAGCAATTAAAAAGCGATGGAATCAACCTCCCGGTTCTTATTTTAACCATGTATCCTGAAGAGCAATACGCGGTACGGGTTTTAAAGGCGGGTGCATCGGGGTATTTGACCAAGGAGAGCGCGCCGGACGAATTGATAGGTGCAATACGCAGAGTAGCACTTGGAAAGCAATATATTACTCCTTCGCTCGCTGAGAAACTGGTTTTGGATTTAAAGACCGGCACCGAGACACCTATTCATAGAAATCTTTCCGACCGTGAATACGAAGTGATGCGCAGAATTGCTTCGGGAAAAACGATCGGTGAAATTGCGGACGAATTCTTCCTAAGTCCGAAAACAATAAGCACTTACCGATCCCGCCTTCTGGAAAAAATGGGCATGAAAAACAATGCGGAACTGACTCATTACGCAATAAAGAACCTCTTGGTGCAGTAGTTTTACAAAAAAGGATCCGTTCACGGTTTGCAGTTTGCAGTTGGTAAAAATCTGGGTCCAAGATGTACTTATGAGTTCTTCATTTAAAAATTCAGAAGTCCGGAAAAAATCATGCAGGCCGGCAGTCCTTCTTTATGAATTATTGAGAGATTGCCGTGATTATGAAGTGAAAGATCAGATTCTTCGTTCATAAATATCCATTCCCTCAAATATTGCCGAAGGAAGTGAAAAAAATAGTATTCCGAATTTCCAAGGTTTTATATCGTTAAAGGCTTGAGTCGCTTAGTTGAGAACACAAGTATTTATTTCACGAGAAGTCGGTATATTTTCTGATATGGATACAAAAAACTCATTTGGGACTTTAAAAGCAATATCAAAATATTCAAGCTTTATATAATTCATTGAATAAAAACCGTGAACAGTGAACTGAAAACCGTGAACGGTTTAAACAAACAAGTATGGTGCCCCCTGTAAATATCCCGAGGGAGCCGATGTAACCTCCATTGTTTGATAATGTAGGAAATAGACTGACAACAAAAAAAGATAAAGTCCTGCAAAAAAATCATACAAAGACTGATATTTTTATTCAATTATATGGGTATTGTTAAGAAACTTGCTAATAGAGAAGTTTTTTAATCGTAAATTTATTGTTATCACCAACCGTGGGCCGGGTTATTTTTTGAAACTGTTTGGCGAGAACCTCGTAACTTTTAAGTATCCCTGGCTAAAAGTTAATGAAAGACGAATGCATTTAAGGGGGGCATTCTCCTTTGACAATCCATGGGGGTAAAACTCCATGGATTAGGGGCGCTGACGCAGAAGGGACGCAAAAAATCCCGGCCCACT